>JANNRD010000292.1:0-4466 GCA_031401095.1 Acidobacteriota bacterium | reverse complement strand
CGGGTCCCTACGCTCGTGTGCCGTACCACGCCGCTTCACCTCGTGTGGTAACGATGCGACGACCGCTGCAGCTTTCTGAGCTGAAGCGACCTCAAAAAACTTGACTCATTTGCACTAAGTTTCGTCGCCCAAGCAATCTAGGAAGGAAAGTAGAGACTACAGTAGAACGCAATCAACGGAGCGGGCGGAACGTCATTGTTTAGGTTTCCGCTCGTTCCGTTGTTTCATTTGTCCCAGAGCCTTTCTTCTCTTAGTATCTGACTCATGGCACAACAGCAGGTCTACGATGCGATCGTTATCGGGTCGGGCGCGGCCGGTGGGATAGCTGCCTATGTTCTGGTCAACCAGGGTCTCAAGGTGCTGATGCTCGAGATCGGGCCGAAATGGGTCTCGGCGAATCAGTTCTCGACCGAGCATACCTGGCCCTACGAACAGCAATACCGCGGCTTTGGCAAGCCCGGGCAGTACGATGGCTTGTGGAAGATCAACGCCTACACCGAACATCTCTACGTCAATCCGCGAATCGACAAATACGGTCTCGCACCTGGCACTGACTTTCATTGGACGCGCATTCATGCGGTTGGAGGTCGCACTAACACCTGGGCGCGAGTCAGCCTTCGCATGGCTGAATGGGACTTCAAGCCAAAGTCGATGCAGGATGGCATCGGTGAAGACTGGCCAATCTCCTACGATGATCTCGCTCCGTACTATGACAAGACCGAGACGCTGATCGGGGTATTTGGAACGCGTGAGGGACTGTCTGTCGTGCCGGATGGCAACTACATGCCACCACCAGCGCCGAGATGCGGAGAGGAGAGACTGATCGCGGGCGGAAAGAAGCTCGGTATCCCGATCATTCCGGCTCGCAAGGCGATGTTGACGCGCAACCATGATGGTCAAGCTGCTTGTCATTATTGTGGATCCTGTGATCGCGGGTGCACGACGGCATCGCGATTCAGCTCACTCGATGCGATCATCCCGAAGCTTCTGCCGAAGAAGAATTTCACGCTCCGAACCCATGCTGCTGTACGCCGCGTGCTTGTTGATCGGAATACGGGAAAGGCGCGTGGGGTCGAATTCATCGACACGCGCAACAAGCTGACGTACACGATGCGGGCGAAGGTGGTAGTCGTCGGAGCTGGAGCAATGGAATCGACGCGCATTCTACTCAACTCCAGAACGCGCGAACATCCAAATGGTCTTGGCAACTCGTCAGGTGTCCTCGGTCATTACCTCATGGACAATTTCAAATCGGGTTTCGTCAGCGGCTACATCCCGTCTCTGACGGGAAGTCCCGTGGTCAATGATGATGGCGCGGGAGGAGGTCACGTCTACATTCCACGCCACACCAACATCCCGGCGGGAAAGGGAAAGGGGCGTAGTATCTCGGCGCATCGTGGGTGGCAGTACCAACCGGGATCCGGGTCTGACATGTTTCCGGGCTATGCGAGCCGCGTCGAGGGATTTGGAGCAGACTTCAAGAAGCAGGTCCGTCAGTGGAACCCAGCACAAGTCTCGCTGGCTGGATTCGGCGAGATGCTTCCAAATTTTGATAACTACTGCGAGATCGATCCGACGGGTCTCAAGGACCGCTATGGGATTCCTCAGTTACGCTTCCATGCGAAATGGGGTGAGAACGATCTGAAGATGGCTGACGCGATGTATGACAGCGCCGAAGAGATTCTGCGAGCAGCCGGAGCAGAGATCATCCCGTATCAGCGCCGAGTTCCTCCGCCGCCAGGCGATGCGACTCACGAAGTCGGGACAGCGCGGATGGGCGATGACCCGAAGCAGTCAATCCTCAACCGGTACAACCAAGCTCACGAAATGAAGAATCTCTTTGTCGTCGATGGTGCTTCGTTTAGCTCGCTCTCGGAGAAGAACTGCACCTTAACGATCATGGCTATCGCGTGGAGAGCATCCGAATACCTCGCAGACGAGTTGCGTCGCGGAGCCTTCTAGGGGCAGGGCTTGCATGAAGGAAACCGAACCTAGTGTTCCGGCGCAGTCGCCTCCGTTCTTCTACGGTTGGTGGGTTGCGGGCGCCGCTTTCATCTTCATGATGATGATTGTTGGCTTCATTCTCTACGGCTTGCCGCAATTCTTCCCCAATTACGTCACCGAGTTTGGCTGGCGGCGAGATCAGATTCAACTGGGTAACACGCTCAGCAAGATCATCGTCGGGCCATTGTTCGGATTCTTTGCCGGCTGGGCGCTTGAGAAGTTCGGACCACGCAGGGTCATGGTTTCCGGCGCGTTCTTTGCCGCCACCGCTCTCGTGGGTTTTAGTGCTATGAGCTCCTTGAGCGGCCTTTATATTTTCTATTTCTTCAACGCGCTTGGTTATCTGTGCGCGGGTCCACTGCCGTGCCAGGTCCTCATCTCGAACTGGTTTTCGCGGTACCGCGGACGAGTTATGGGAATCGCGTACGTCGGCATCGGGGTTGGCGGGACGATGGTGCCCTGGCTGATTCGCTGGTTCAGGGACTCACTGGGCTGGCGCGGAGCCATGCAGGCACTCGCCGTGATCGTGCTCGTTGCACTCGTCCTATTGGCGGTTTTTGTCGTCAGGGGCCAGCCATCCGAACTGGGCTTGCTGCCGGATGGGGTGGTCCGGGCTGTCGGCGCCGCCGCACCAAACCAGGCGACGCCTGTGCGACTCTCGCAGGTGTTCCGTACTCCCGCTTTCTGGCTGCTTGCGGTTGGGAGCGTGCTGAGCATCAGCGCCGTTGGCGGAGTTACACAAAACCTCCCGCTCTACCTTAGTGACATTTCCAGGTCGAGTGAGGAGGCAAAGAGCGCTACCGCTGTTTATCCAAGCATTGTTCTCTTTTCAAGTATTGCGGGCAGGTTGCTGATGGGCTACTTTGCGGACCGATTCCGCAAGAAGGACGTCATGGTCGCGACGTTTCTGATCGTCGCGCTCTCGATACCGATGCTCATCCTGTCGCAGAGCTACCCCGCCCTTCTCTATGTGTTTGCGGTCTGTTTCGGCTTTGGACTTGGCGCGGATTACATGCTCATCCCGCTCATGACCGCCGAGTGTTTCGGTCTTGCCGGGTTGAGTCGGATTCTTGGCATTATTATCACGAGCGATTCGGTGGGCGAGGCGGTTATGCCCTGGATAGTCGCTCGTTTGCGCGAATCGACGGGCAGCTACGCCCCCGGTTTCACGCTACTCTCGACGGCGGCGCTCCTGGGGGCGTTGGCAGTAGCTGGGATTCGGTATCGGAATGGCGTGCCGGCGAGCAGGTTGCAACTGACAAATCAAGAGGATGGAGACTAACCATGAGACAGGCAATACTGGCAATCGGGCTCATTCTGATTGGAGTCCTGATTGGGAGACAGAGTGGCAATTTGAGCGCAGCGGCGAGCCAGGCTCAGAACCCGGTGAATGGGGCTGCGCAGACCGTCGGGCAGACAGTGGGTGGGTATATTCTCGAACATGACGCGGATGTGAAGCGTGAGGGACCCGCGCCGCACGATGGTCCGGGCCGATCAACCGGCTACAGCTTTTTTGAGAAGGCTTCTCCCACTTTCAAGCTGGTGTTTCGCAAGCGAGTACTGCATCCGGGGGCGGCAATCGGGTATCACCTGCAGAAGGAGGATGAGGTTTATTACATTCTCAGCGGGACAGGGATGATGCAGATGAACGGGACGGAGTTCGCGGTCAAGGCGGGAGACGGCATCCTGACGCGTCCAGGAAGTTCGCACGGATTGAAGCAGGCAGGAAAGGACGACCTCGTGCTCATGATAAATTACGAGAAATAGATGATCTGACCATTACCAGGACCCCGCTATTTGGCGGTCAACTGAGCCCTCAAGCCAACTCGACAAGGCCCACCTTTTTCGATTATCGTAATTGCCAGTTGTGCGATCCGCTGCTCCAACAAAGCTGCCTGGATCGCCCGCAGTCCATCGACTAGTCATCAAGGAATGATCGAGAATTGATCAAGTACTACCAAGGAGTGGCTTTATGCAGCAGTCAGGGTGGAATCCCAGTTCATACGGTCTCACCAACCACGGAATCAGGGACATCAATCATGCCTACTGGAATCTGAGCACGGGTGAACTCTATGAGCACGCAGTCAGACGGGGTGAAGGCGTCATCGGGCATCTTGGCCCGTTCGTCGTCAATACCGGGCAGCACACTGGAAGAGCGCCAAACGACAAGTTTGTGGTGCGTGAGCCTTCGAGTGAGGGCCACGTCTGGTGGGGCAAGGTCAACCGTCCCTTCGAGCAGAACAAGTTCGACCAGTTGGCGAAGCGCGTGCTTGGTTACCTCGAGGGCAGGGATGTTTATGTTCAGGATTGCTTCGCAGGCGCTGATCCGGAATATCGTGTTCCAATCCGCGTCGTGACGGAGCTGGCGTGGCACAGTCTCTTTGCGCGCAATATGTTCGTGCGGCCCGAATGGAACTCGCAGGCCGCGAGTCATGTCCCGGAGTTCACCGTTATCAATGTTG
>JANNRD010000291.1:0-3245 GCA_031401095.1 Acidobacteriota bacterium | reverse complement strand
GTGACAGCCGGAGGAAACCCGCAAGTTCTGCGAGAACCCGCGCACATCCATTGACGATCCCATCAATCAGCCTGACGTCGACCACCTTCCACAAAACCCTCCGAGAGACGCTCTCGATCGGGGAGATGAGAACAGCGTCATACGCCTCATCAACGAAATATTTGTTTTCGAGGACGGTCGGCATCTTTCGGAGCGGATTCCTGGTGAAGATCATCCAGCCCAGACCCAGTCCGACGAGCGCGATAAGGGTCGAAATCAAAGTGAAGAGTCTCTCTTCCGTGACGTCTTCATGAGCCGCGGCAGGTTCGGCCCGCTGCTCAGTCGACGACAACGGCTCGCTCGGAGCTGAGATGACTGGTTGTTGCGGTCGTCCGGGACTTGTCTCTGAATGAGCGACAATGACGGCTGGCTTGCCGATCGCCGGCTCCAGAAAGTGCTCGAAGCGATTCTCTGAGTGAATGCCAACAACGCTACTCAGCGCCGCTGAAACCCCGATAAAGCCGCCAGACGCCGAGAGGATGGCAAGGATGACGAGCGGCACCCACATGACCGCGCCTGACTCGTGTGGCTGCGCGTCATGCGCGTGCAAGTTGTTGCCCGCCGAGCCGTGATGGCCGGCCGCTTGACCGCGCTCGCCAAAGCGCGCATGGCCCCAGAAGGTCATGACCATGAGCCTCGTCATATAGACCGCAGTCAGTAGAGCGGTTAGCGCCGCAATAGCCCAGAGCACCTTGCCAAACTGGTGAAACTGGCCGGAGAAGACATCCGTCGACCAGGTCCGCCAGAGAATTTCGTCCTTGCTGAAGAAACCCGACAAGAGCGGAAAACCGCTGATCGCGAGCCAGCCCACCACCATCGTTGCAAACGTGATCGGGAGAAACTTCTTTAATCCACCCATGCGGCGCAGATCCTGCTCATCGTGCATTCCGTGGATCACCGACCCCGAGCCGAGAAAGAGCAACGCCTTAAAGAAGGCGTGCGTCATGACGTGGAAAATAGCCGCCCCAAAGGCCCCAACCCCGCACGCCAGGAACATGTACCCGAGCTGCGAGATCGTCGAGTAGGCGAGGACCTTCTTGATGTCGTTTTGTGCGAGGCCGATCGTCGCTGCAAAAATAGCCGTCGCGGCACCAATAATCGCCACTATCGCCAGCGCAGTCGGTGATTTGACAAAGATGGCGCTGCATCTGGTGACAAGATAGACACCAGCCGTGACCATCGTCGCGGCGTGAATCAGCGCCGACACCGGGGTCGGACCCGCCATCGCATCCGGCAACCACACATAAAGTGGAATCTGGGCGCTCTTGCCCGCTGCCCCTACAAAAAACAGAAGTGAGATCGCTGTCAGAACGCCAACCGTTCCAAAAGCTTCCAATGGGCGCTCCGCAGCAAGCGTCAGGAGACCCTGGACATCACCCTTTGCAACAAAGCTGATCGTCCCAAACGCCGTGTAGGTCAGGAAAAGACCGATCATGTAGCCGAAATCGCCGACCCTGTTCGTAATAAACGCCTTCTTGGCCGCATCGCCCGCTTCCTTCTTGCGAATGTAGTATCCGATGAGCAAATACGAGCAAAGACCGACACCCTCCCAGCCGACAAAGAGCAAGAGCAGATTATCAGCGAGCACAAGCGTCAACATCATGAACATGAACAGGTTGAGGTAAGCGAAAAACCGGGAGAAGCCGGGGTCGCCGTGCATATAGCCAGTCGCGTAGATGTGAATCAGGAGGCCGACGCCGGTGACGAAAAGTATGTAGATGCCGGAAAGTGGGTCGAGCAAATATCCAAAATCAGCCCGGAAACTGCCAACTGAGAGCCAGGTGAAAAAGACCTCGCGGTACTGTCGCGCGTCAGATGGCAGGGGGAGCAATCTCGTCACGAAGACAAAGAAGGCGAGGACCGTCGAGACCGCGACCGAGCCGCACGCGATGAGGCTCACAAGGCGCTCACCGAGCCGCTTGCCGAAGAGTCCGTTGATCAGCGCACCAATCAGAGG
Source organism: Acidobacteriota bacterium (assembly GCA_031401095.1). Lineage (GTDB taxonomy): Bacteria > Acidobacteriota > Blastocatellia > RBC074 > RBC074 > JANNRD01. The sequence continues at coordinate 1,249 of JANNRD010000291.1, read as the reverse complement.
CGCAAGAGTTATCCAGGTCAGGAGCATAAGTCTAATTCGTCAAGTCTGGTCTTTAGTCCGAAAAGTCACGTGCCGAGTAATCACCGCCGCCGTGAGATCACAACTTGAGCAGGTCTGCGTCGTCGATATTCAACGTCTCCCGATTGCGGAACAGCGAAATGATGATTGCCAGACCGACAGCCGCCTCAGCTGCCGCGACTGCCATGACGACGAAGACAAAGAGCTGTCCAGTGGGGCTCACCAAATACCGCGAGAATGCGACCAGCGTCAGATTGACCGCGTTGAGCATGAGTTCGACGCACATGAAGAGCGAAATGACGTTTCGCTGGACGATCACCCCCACGACCCCGATCGTGAAGATGACTGCGCTCAATGCCAGATACCAGGAGAGTGGAATCATGGGGTCCTTTCCGCTAATCGTGAGCGACGCCCGTCGTGAGATTCTCGCCCGTAGTTTCCTCGCCACGAGGGGCGGGATCCTGCCCAGCTTCGACCGGGAGCGACTCGCCCGGAGTCATCGGGCTTTCCTTTTCACGACGCGCGAGGAGCATTGCTCCGACGATCGCCATGAGAATCAGCACCGAGGTAGCCTCAAACGGCAGGAGATAGGAGGTGAACATCTGGGTGCCGATAGACTCGACTGTCCCAAGAATCTCAGCAGGCGGCGCAGTGCCCGTCGCGGGTATCCCAGGCAACGGATTCGAGACGGTCCGCACGAAGTAGTAGATCTCGCCCAAGAGCGCGAGAAAAAGGGGCGCTGCCAACCATTTGAGGAACTTATGCCGGTCGTGTTTGGATTCCTCTGTGCGCACATTGAGCAGCATGATCGTGAAAACAAAGAGCACCATGATCGCGCCCGCGTAGACGATGATCTGGATCGCGGCGATAAACTGGGCTGAGAGTGTCAAAAACAGACCTGCCAGCGAGCACAACGTGACAATCAATCCAATCGCACTGTAGATTGGATTGCGCTGCAGAATCACATTGAGCGCACCGACAACAGCCAGAACACCAAATAGGAAGAAGAGAATTTCCATATCAGAATACGATCATCTCAGCCGAGACAATCACAGAAAAAACACCCCAATGACCGCCGAGAGCACGATGTTGAAGAGCGCCACCGGCAGCAGGAACTTCCAGCCAAAATTCATCAGTTGATCGTAGCGGAATCTGGGCAACGTCGCTCTCAGCCAGATATAGAGAAAGAGAAAGAAGAACACCTTGGCGAAAAAGTAAATCGGTCCCAACC
>JANNRD010000290.1:0-10741 GCA_031401095.1 Acidobacteriota bacterium | reverse complement strand
GCCTGGTTGACGATGACCGCCTCATCGCGGGTCAGCACCGGGTGTTTGACAAGGGGATTCTTGATAAAGGGGTCCTCGGCGGCGGGCCAGTCACCAAAGACTTCGTTGGCCAGCTTGAAGATCTCGGCCGCAGCGACGTCGCCAGCAATGATCACCGCCGAATTATTCGGCAAATAGAACTTGCTTTGGATCGTCCGCATCTGTTCCTGAGTGGCAGCGCCGACGACACTCCTTTCGCCTCCTGGATTCTTGCGCGAGAAGTACTTGAACCAGAGGCGTTCATCGACCGCGCGAAAAAGATGGTAAAAGGGGTTGGAATCGTGGCGCGAGAGCTCGTCAATGACTACTTCGCGCTCCTGCTCCAACTCCGTCTTGTCAAACAGGGGATACCGGATCGCATCCTTCATCAACACCAACGCTTCGCGGAGCCCGGATCTGATGGTGGTGGTGTAGTAGTTGACGACCTCGGTCTGGGTCTGAGCATTGCTGAGCATTCCAAGCTCACCGGCACGGTCAAGATAACCTTCGGCACGTGAACGTTCATTCGACTTGAAGAACATGTGTTCGTAAAGATGGGAGAGCCCGTTGTACTCCGGGGGCTCGGTGTAGGCACCGTTCCTGACGGCGATTTCAACCGTGACGAGAGGCACCGAGCGATTCTCGACGACGATCACCTCGAGCCCGTTGTTGAGCTTGAGCTTCTGCCATTGGGGTTTGGCAAAGCCAGACGGCGCGGATAACGCAATCAGCAGTGAGACCAGGAGGAACCGAGAGAATTTCATTGGCTGGATTTCCTTTGTCGCGCCATGGATGTGGGAAGTAGCGCAGGGCTACCGCCAGAACGCGTACCACTTTTTGTTCTTCCTTCCGAGCAGGGTGTCAAGGTCGGGATCAGGCTGGTACGGAATAGCCTGGTCGTTGATCAAGGCCCGCGGGTTCTCGTTGACCATCGCCTGGGCGTACTCGGCGCCGCCGATGGCAGCAGCGACGGCGACTGCGTCTGAGAGGTTTGGGCGGCGCCGTTCAAGGTGGTGCGCGTCAGTCGCGATGAAATGCGCGAGCCCGGCTTCGATGATTCGCTTGGCCGATTGATACGGTTCCGCACCAAAGCTCTTTGTCAGGCTACCCGCATCGACCTGAGCAAAGGCGCCACGATCAATGAGTCCAGCAAGAATTTCCGGATGCTTTTGAATGCGCTTGTTTCGCTCCGGGTGGGCGATGACGGGGGTGATGCCGGCGTTGAGCATCTGAAAGATAGTCATCTCGATGTTGGGCGGCACCATCTGAAAGGCAAACTCAAGCAACATATACGACGTCCCATTGAGTTTGATTCTGGTGTTTGGATCCTTGGCTTCCTGGAATATTTCGTGACTGTAGCGGACCTCGCCTCCGGGCACGATCTGAATCCTCCCGGCACAGGCGGTCATAACCTGGTCTATTCTCTCGCGGATCGTTTCTCGATCCGGCGTGGTGTGTACGCCATCGAACATATGAGGTGTCGCGACAATGACCTCGATGCCATCATCTGCCGCCGCGCGACACATCGCCACCGACTCCTCCAGAGTAAGCGCCCCGTCGTCGGTGGCGGGCAGGATGTGGCAGTGAATGTCGACCATCTTTGACATCGAGTCCCTCTCAGGCGCTGGTCGCCCCTCATCAGTCGGTGAATACGTACGACTTGTCATTATCAGCGATCGAACTCAGTGGTTCAAGTACGCCTTGGGTCGGGCCACGAACGCGGTTGCTGAAGAGTCGGTGCCACCATTAGCTTCGCCGCAGAATGAGTCTTTGGAGGAAGACCTTCTTCTTGGAGAGCGCTGGCCCGGCACCGCTTTCTCCTTGATTGCGGGAAACGCGATACTCGAGTTCAGAGAAAGCGGCGGCCTCCCCCCGCACTCCAGGAACGGAGTTCTTCCCCTCACGTTTTGCGAAATTGCTCTGCGCGGTCCTATCCCACCGAATCCGCTTGATTTGTATCATATTGACCCGGATTGTGTATGCTATTGTGCCGGGTGCGTCCAATGTGCGCCACCGTAAGGGAGAGAGGGGGCTCGTGATCCCATTTTGACCCGGATGGAGGGGTTTTGGAGGTTGCAAAACTGGGCTGAATTGGGTAGACTCCTGCTTCGAATTGGGACAGCGAGAAAGCGTTGAATTAAGAGTCACAGAAACCCACTTTCTCGTTGCCCGAAAGGCTTGAATTCCAAGAGTTTATTCCGTCTACAGCATTTTTGCCGAAGCGAAGTTGGAGATTTCGGCATGCTGGGGCCAGTTTTGGCCCGCAGGATGCAAGGAAGATTAGTTGTCGTGAATCTCACCTCGACAATGACGATAGCCGGTGCGGTGCTTTGACCAGTGCAGTGCTTTTATATGATCTGGGGGGCATCGATCGGAAATTCAGCAGATTCATCGTTAGTCGGACTGTTTGACCCACAATTATGTTGCGCCAGTTGAGCCGTTGTTTGGCCCCGAACCTGGGTTGAGTCAATGTGTCGTCTGTGCGGAGAAGAGAAGAAATCATGTATAGACCAATAAAGCTTGTTGAACGGGGTCTCTCAAAGGCCGCGGGCGGTGCTTTCGATCTCCTTCAGTTCTTTAACAAGTACAAGCCCAACCCCTCATTTACGCCAAAGTGGTCAGAGAAGCCTCTGCAGAAGTCCTGGCAGAAGACGAAGCCAACCCTCGGTTGGCCGCGAACGACGGACTCGCTCTGTCCGAAGTGTGTCAAAGAAGCCCGCAAGCGGATCATTGAGGATGGCGAGAACCCCTTCAATGTCATCGAGGAGCGTCCGGGGGAGATCAAGGCCTCGATTATCGAACGTGATGGTCAGGTGTGGATGATCAAGGACTGTCCGGTACATGGTCGATGCGAAGACATGATGGCGATGGACACGAAGTTCCTGACCCACATCGAGGATATGTTCCCGGGCCGTGACATCGATGCGCACAATGATGAGAAGTTCCACAAGCATGGTTCGTCGACGATCAAGCATGGTCGCGGCTCGGTGCTGACAATCGATCTCACCAACCGCTGTAACATGATGTGCGACCCCTGCTTCATGGATGCCAATCAGGTAGGCTTCGTTCACGAGTTGAGTTGGGAGGACGTTAAAGAGGTTCTCGACAACGCGATTCAGATCAAGCCCCGCCGCCAGATGTCGGTTCAGTTTTCGGGTGGCGAACCGACCCTCTCGCCGTACTTTTTTGATGCGATCAAGTACTCGCGCAAGGTCGGCTACAACAGCGTCCAGTGCGCGACTAACGGAATCGAGTTCGCCAAGAGTAAGGAATTCTGCCGCAAGGCTTCCGAAGCTGGCTTGCGCTACGCCTACCTGCAGTTCGATGGGATTGGGAATGCGGCGAACAGTCATCGTCAGGTGGGGAATCTGTTTGATGTCAAGCTTCGCGCGATTGACAACATGCACGAGGCCGGCATCGAGATCGTCCTCGTGACGACGCTTGTCAACACGGTCAACAACGATGAGGTTGGTCCGGTTATCCGCTTCGCGATGGACAATCCGAGGAAAATATCGTTCATCTCCTTCCAGCCTGTTTCTTTCACCGGACGTGATGAAGACATCACCGATGACCGTCGGCTTCGCCAGCGCTACACACTGTCACATATGGCGCACGACGTCCGCGATCAGGTTGGGATCACTGATCCTCATCGGGACTGGTTCCCGATCTCGCTCATGGGTGCCTTTGCAGACTTTGCTGATCTGGTCCATGGGCCGCAGGCTGACTGGGGGCAAATGAGCTGTGGCTGCCACCCCAACTGTGGAGTTGGCACTGCAATCATGATCAACAAAGAGACGAAGGAGATGGCGCCTGTTCCAGAGTTCATCAATATTCCTCGACTCGTCAAAGACATGCAGAAGATCACCGACGCCGCCCGCGGTAAGTTGTTTTCGAACCTCATGATCGGGCTGGCGCTCCTCCGCAACTACAATTCCTTCAAAGCACCAAAGAGCTTCAAGCTGGCTGATCTGTTGAAGAAATTCGACAAGACATTCGGGTTGACGGGCAAGGACTACGGCAAGGTGAGTCCCGACAGAACCATCGACGATGTCATCAGACGCCGTCAGGATCCCTGGAACTTCCTCTTCATCGCGGGTATGTGGTTCCAGGACCTCTTCAACTATGACTTCCGCCGCACCGAAATGTGCATCATCCCGTACGGTACGCAGGAAGGCGAGATTAGTTTTTGCGCCTACAATACCGGCATTGGCTGGCGGAACATCATCGAGAACATGCATGAGAACGCGACCGTCGCGAAATGGTATCAGGAGCATGGCCGCCACGAGATTTTCGCTAATGACCACAGCGTCTCGCTTGAGGATGTGAGTCATCGCCTGGTAGTCAATGAGACCGATTCGTCGCGTGGCCGCGAGAAGGGCGTTCTTCCGCAAACAGCAAAGGAAGAACAGCAGATGATGAAGAAGCTTTACATGCAGTCGGTGCTCAACCAGAGCAACGCTGAGACTAAGCTTGTCCAGTTGAAGGGTCTTGGGAGTCCCAAGGAAGAGGGATCTGCAGCGGTCGCCGTTGGCTAGATTCCTGCCTTTCCGGGCTATTGCCCTATGCTCTCAACGGCCACCGGCGGCATTGCGCCACCGGTGGCCGTTTCTCTTTTGTCCGGGTCGTCAGAGAAGGTGAGCTGAAGAAAATCGCTCCGGCCCTCGCCTCGAAGGCGTGGTCTGGCGTAAACTGGCGACCGTCAGGTTCTAATTCCAATTCAACAAAGCGAGGTGAAACCATGGAACGGCGTGATTTCGTCAAGACTTCTGCAGGGGCAATGCTGGCGGGTTCGCTGGGATCTGGAACGAGGGCCTCAGCGAAGAGCGCCAACGACACAGTCCGGGTCGCGGTCGTCGGTTTTCGCGGACAGGGCGGCTCTCACATCCGGAACTATTCGAGAATGCAGAATGTTGAGGTTGCTGCGCTCTGCGATGTCGATCCAGGCGTCATGGCGAAGGGCGTCGCAGATGTCGAAAAGGCGTCGAGCAAGAAGCCGATGACCTTCACCGATATTCGCAAGTTACTCGACGACAAATCGATCGATGCCATCTCAATTGCGACTCCCAATCACTGGCACTCTCTCATGGGGATCTGGGCCTGCCAGGCTGGCAAGGATGTCTATGTCGAGAAGCCGTGCTCGCACACCTACTGGGAGGGGAGGAAGCTGGTCGAGGCAGCGCGCAAGTACAATCGCATCGTCCAGCACGGAACCAACAGCCGTTCCTCAGTCGCACTCCGCGAAGCCATGCAGTTGTTGCGCGACGGCGTCATTGGCGATGTCTATATGGCGAGGGGACTCTGTTACAAATGGCGCGACACCATCGGAAAGAAGCCTGATGGCGCAGTACCAACCGGAGTCGACTACGATCTCTGGCTCGGACCTGCGCCCAAGCGCGCGTTTAATCCGAATCGCTTTCACTACAACTGGCATTGGAACTGGGACTACGGTAATGGCGACCTTGGGAACCAGGGCATCCACGAGATGGACATCGCTCGTTGGGGGCTTGGCGTGACAACACCGACGAAGGTGAGTTCCATGGGCGGCCACTTCATGTTCGACGATGATCAGCAAACACCGAACACGCAGGTGGCGACATACGAGTTCAACAAGGATGGGAAAAAGGTGATCCTGGTCTACGAGGTGCGTCATTGGATGACAAATCACGAGGCAGGAATCGGAGAGGGAAAGGACTCGAACACTATCGGCAACATCTTCTACGGATCAAAGGGCTACATGGCGATCGACGGCTACACCTCCTACAAGGTTTTCCTCGGCAGGGAACAGCAGCCGGGGCCGAGCCGTGTTGCGGGAGGCAGCACGTGGGAGAACTTTATTCAGGTGGTTCGCAGTCGGAAGCAAGCAGACCTTCACGCCGAGATCGAGGAAGGCCACCTTTCGTCTTCGTTGGTCCACTTTGCCAACATTTCCTATAAGACGGGTCGGACGATTGATTTTGACGCCGCGAAGGGTCAGATCATTAATGATGTGGATGCAAACAAGATGCTCAGGCGCCAGTATCGCGATCCATTCTCGGTCCCGGAAAAGGTGTGACACCGGCTGGTCGTGCCGAGAGGCGTTACTTTGAGGATTGTCCGCGGCGCTTCACTATCTTTTGGGGACAATCAACGCTTTCGCTGCCCGTCAGATTGCTGACGGCCGGGTCGCCGTTTTCGGGCCCGATTGAGCCTTGGTAGTCGCGTGACGCGCGCCATTCCCAGACGACCTGTTGTCGAGCGAATTGGGGCTTGTCGAGGCCGGGCCAGTTTTATCCGACGATGAGAGTCAAGAAGCCCGCGCGAACACTAGTCACCCTCACCCTCCTCCTCTCTCTGTCGATCGGATTTTCTCGACCGGGTATTGCGCAGGATGCAGCCACTGTTGCGACTGCGGCCAAGCCGCGCACGATCGAGGAGTTGCGCGAGAGGATTGCTTCTCTCGTCGACCAGCCGAAGTTTGTTGCGGCGCGTTGGGGCCTGCTGATCCTGGCTGACGATGGCGAGGTCGTCTTCGAACGGGACGCCGACAAGGCCTTTACACCCGCATCCAACATGAAGCTGTACACCTCCTCAGCAGCGCTGGATGCATTTGGTCCGGACTATCGAATCACGACATCTGTCTACGCTACGAAGTCGATCGGGAAAGGCGGGGTCCTCCGAGGCGATCTGATCTTCTTTGGGAGGGGAGATCCCAACCTCTCGGCACGTTTTGAGGGTGGCGGCGATCCTTCAGATTTTCAAGCGGCGGATACTATCCCGGCAATCGAAGCATTGGCGGATCAGATCAAGTCGAGCGGAGTTCGCCGCATTGTCGGTGACCTGGTTGGTGATGACAGTTTCTTTGCGACGGACCTGCTCGGAGTCGGCTGGGAATGGGATGACGCCCAGTTTTACTATGGTGCCGAGGTCAGCGCGTTGAGCGTCAATGACAACGCCGTCACGTTCAAGGTGACGCCTGCGACGCGAACAGGCGGCTCCCCAGTGATTACCGTTCAACCCAGAACCTCCTACGTGACGATCGTCAATCACGCGACAACGACAAGTCAGGGCACAAGGCGGATTGGGGTCAACCGACCGCTTGGGAACAACACTGTCGAGTTCTTTGGAACGATTCCGCGTGGTGGTGAGAAGTTTGAGATCTCGATTGCCATTCATGACCCCGCGCAGTTCGCGGCAAGTATGTTGCGGGAGGCGCTCGCGCGCCGGGGCATTCGCGTCACGGGCCGAATCAGGCGGCAGGACGCGCTGAGCAGGATTTCCCGGCCGTTGGATCTCTCTCGACTAGAGGAGATTGCGAAGGTCGTTTCGCCTCCGCTGTCGACGATGCTCAAGGTGATCAACAAGCCGAGCCAGAATCTGCACACTGAGCTCATGTTGAGGCAACTGGGAGCGCTCACCACTGAAAGGGCTCTCAACGAGTATGGGCGTCCTCGTTCAACGGACCAGCTCGGTGACGAGGCCCGGCGACGGTTCCTGCAGAAGGCGGGAGTTGATCTTCAGAATCTCAGTCTTCGTGATGGGTCGGGTTTGGCGCGGCAGGATCTGGTGACGCCGCGAGCAACGACCACGTTGCTCAACTTCATGAGGACGCATCCTCAGTTTCAGGTTTTCCGTGATTCATTGCCGGTGGCTGGTCAGGATGGAACCCTTGAGCGCCGCATGCGCGACTCTTCCGCTGCGGGGAATGTCCGAGCCAAGACGGGAAGCCTCGCGTACGTCAGCGCCCTCTCGGGTTACTTGCAAACGAAGACCGGTCAGATCCTAGTCTTTAGCATGATGGGCAACAACTACGTTGGGCCTGGACGTGACGTGACGCAGGTCCTTGATCAGATCTGCATCATGCTGACAGACTTTGAAGGAATACTCTGATACGGCGAGTCGAGCCCCGATCATCGCGGCAACGCCTTCACCAGAAATTCTAAGAGCCTCGTAGTTGACAGTGAGAATGCCCGCGCGCGTATATTCCGCCCGACAAAGTCAGCCACCTTTTGAACGGAACGCTTGTCCCATCTTGTGGCTCTTTACTTCGTAGAGTACAAGCGCCAGGTTGTTGTATTACGCGGAGACGTAATGTCTAAGATGAGAGCGATACATGAATGAGATGTTAGGAGATATCTATCCCTATGGCTCTCGATATCACAATCAAAGAAAACAGCGCACTACGCGAGAATGTAAATCAATCTGCTGAGGCTCAGCGTACTACTTTCGCCTCGAGCGGATGGTGGCACAGCATCGATCTTGGTAATGGCGAGATCACTGGCGGAGTTCACCCTCTTGATCATTTTCGCGATAACTACGCTCGTTTCAGGTTGCCTGAAGACTTGTCGGGGCAGCGCGTACTTGATATTGGTTGCTGGGATGGCTTCTATAGTTTTGAGGCCGAGAGACATGGAGCTGAGGTTGTCGCTATTGATTGCTGGCGCCCGGAGACTTTCTTCTTCGCTCACCGCGAACTGCAGTCGCGAGCTGCGTTTCATGAGATGAGTGTCTATGAGTTGAACCGCGAAGAGTTGGGCTCCTTCGATATGGTCTTTTTCTTAGGTGTGCTCTACCACCTGCCCGATCCACTCCTCGCCCTCCGTCGAGTTTGCGAGATGACGCGTGGGGTCGCGGTCATTGAGTCACACGTAGTCGACCACCTAATAGAAACACCTCGGCCGATTATGGAGTTTTATGAAATCGATGAATTAGGCGGGCAATACGACAATTGGTGGGGACCAAACCTTGAATGCCTCGTCCGCCTGATACGTGCCGCTGGGTTTGCGCGCACCGAAGTACTCAGACACGAAGCAGGTCGAGCAGTAATCAAGGGCTACCGGCGTTGGGAGGCGAGTCCAGTTGCCCAGGATGTTGTTATTCAAATCCGTGATGTAGTTAACGCGGTCATGCTTAACCGTCGGTTGGTACGCCGTGGGCGCTTTGCTCTCTTATCAATCTTTGTTCAAGGGTTGCCTAATGCAGCTACGCGTGAAATGGTGCAGGTTGAGGTTGGTGGATTTGGGAGCAAACCTATTTATGTCAGCCCGCCGATTACGTCACTCGATGCGCCGCATGCGAGAATCAATAGACTAGCCGCTCCCGGGGTGCCAATGGAACCGACTGTGCTTGACGCGGCCTTGTCTTGTACGCAGATTATCGCACCTGTTCCATTAGGACTGGATGCTGGACCAGTAGTCTTGCGTGTGCGGTGCGGACGCATGCAGTCTGATGAATGTACTATTCATTTAGCCGACAGCGGCGAGTGGTAGGAGTATTTCTCTGTTAGCCCAGGGACTGCCTTGACCTCAGCCGCCGGCAAGCGCAGAAAGAGTTGCTTGTCTGATCCCGGTGGGCTCGTGGGTGTCGGATACGCATCTCAGCAACGACTGCGCAATCCAACGACGTTGAGCGACAACCAGGAGAGACAACGGGGGGAGAGATGGGCCCTGCCAGAAGGCAAAAATACGGCTTCTGCCTGTTGCATCGGTTCCCGTTGATCCCGTTGTCTCGTCCTCCCCTGGTTGCTTGCAGACCCACAGAGTGACAGTGCAAGGCTTGCATTACTGCGGTTGGCATTGGTGTGTCGTCCCGTGTGCCGCGCTCCACATCGCCGATGATTGCACTGAGACACCCGCTCCCATTCCAATCCCGCCCGGGTTCACGGAACCGGAGACCACCAGTGATACCGCGCACCATGGCGTGAGGCATTGATCGACAGCATAGCCATAGCCCCCGGCACACGAAAGCGTTGCCGAGCTGTGGCCGGTGGCGTCGTTACTCTCGGTGCCCTTTTCCTTCTTAACATGGTAGAAGAGCTGCGTGTGTCCCCAATCAGCCACCTCATAGGAGTCGATGACGACATTGCAACGCTTGTTGCATCGAGTATCCGTGACACACTCCCCATGAAGATTGGTTGAAGCCGAATGCTGCCCCGCTGGAACCAATACCGAATTGCAGAAGAGAACTCCGCCGACGAATCTGCACTCAGTCTCGTAGCCCTCCGCATGACCGAGGCTGCCATCGGAGAAGAGGTTGACCGGAGTACCCGTACTAAAGCTGTATGCGCACGCGGGTTCGCTTGGGTCGCCAGAATCCCCGCCACCGCCTTCATCCCCGCCACCTCCTCCACCTCCACCGCCGCCACCTCCACCGTCAACTCGGCGGCAGTCCGAGAACCAGCCGGGATTTCCCCAGAGGTAGCCGGGGTCCCAGCAGCACTGGTCAAGCCCTGTCGCGGAATCCGGACAGCAGATGGGAGAGCTCCCATCGCAGAAGTCCAACGTCGCGGACAGCGGAGCTTCTGCGTCGCTGCCATTGACGCCAAGCGGCTTGTCCTTCACTGACCGGTCAGCAGAGTCCGGGCCATCGGGAAGCATCCTTTGACGAGAGCCCAGAGGTGGACGCACCTCTTCAGCGACATCACTCAGGACACCACCCATCCCGACTATCGAATCCCAGAAATCCGCCCTCGCGCTCGTCGACGATCCAAAAGGAGAATGAAAGAGGAGAAGCGCGTGATAGCTTCGCTCTTTCCCCTGCAGACTCGCGGTTACGTCATAAGCCGTATACTTGCCAATGTCCGCATAGTCCGGCCCCATCTGCCTGAGCGCGTCGCGAACCGTGAAAGACACCGGATCGATGCTGGTCGAGTAGCTTCCTGTAGCCCAGTGCGCCTGATACGAGATCGTTTCCTCGCTCCCGGGAGTATCCCTCACTGAGTATGCAGCGACGCGGATGATCTCTCCCG
>JANNRD010000289.1:0-9800 GCA_031401095.1 Acidobacteriota bacterium | reverse complement strand
TGCAGGAGCCGAACATCAAGGAGACGGCTGGGGGGTTGCGCGATCTGCACACCCTCTTCTGGGCAGCGCGGATCGCCTACGGCAAGGCGACACTACCCGAACTTGTCTCCTCGCGTCTCTTTTCCGAGCGCGATGCAAAGGCGCTCTCGGCGACCTATGACTTCCAGCTCAAGGTGCGGAATCAGCTTCATTTTCAGACGGGACGCCGGACGGATCTCCTTTCACTAGATCAACAGCAACACGTCGCGCGCAACCTCCGGTATGTCGATACGGAGGAAATGCAGGCCTCTGAGATCTTCATGCGCGACTACTATCTGAACGCGCGGCGCCTGCATCGTCTGACGACGATGCACCTGCTCCGCGCTGTTCGCCGACCCGAGAAGGCTCGCTGGTTCACCCGGGCGCGGCAAACTGCAGCCACTGGTGGCTTCATCATGCGCGATGCTGAGCTGGATATGGCGCCGGGTAGCCAGCCGCTTGACGTCAACCGACTGATGCTTGCCTTCAGCTACAGCCAGGCGACGGGAGCAAACTTCGCTGGCGCCCTGCAGGAGGCGGTTGAAGAGAATCTCCCGCGCGTCAATCGCGGCTACCGCTCCTCGCCGGAAGAGTCGAGGGCTTTCCTGAAGGTGCTTCGTTGCCGCGGCCGCGTCGCGCCGGCGTTGCGTCAGATGCACGAGCTCGGATTTCTCGGCAAATACCTACCCGAGTTTGGAAGAATCACCTGCCTCGTCCAGCACGATCTCTACCATCGTTACACGATTGACGAACACACCTTGCGTGCGATCGGGGCCGTCGACGATCTGTCGAATTCGCGAAGTCGGGTTCTCGATCGCTACCGGCAGGTGTACGCGGGGATCGAGGACCCTGCTGTCCTGCACATTGGCCTGCTGCTCCACGACATTGGCAAGGGTCTTGGTGGTGGACACACTGAGAAGGGCATGGCCATCGCCAAGCGCATCTGTGTGCGCCTGCATCTCGGCGAGGAGATGACCTCGGACGTCATCTTTCTCATCCACCAGCACCTTCTCATGTCGCAGATCTCGCAGCGGCGCGATCTCGCCGACGAGAAGGTGATCGAAGGTTTTGCCGCACAAGTCGGGACAGTCGAACGCCTGCGCATGCTCTGTCTCCTGACCTACGGGGATACCAGCGGTGTTGGTCCCGGAGTTTGGAATGAGTGGAAGGACACTCTTCTCTGGGAGCTCTATCTGAAGGCCCTCGCCGTCCTCTCACCCGAAATCGTCGGAGAAGGGACAAACGAACCGCTGCGACAGCGAATAGCACAAATGCTGGCGAGCGAAGTTGATATCGATGCAGTTCGCGAGCACTTCAGTCTGCTTCCTGAAGGCTATGCTCGTCACACTCAGCCCCAGGTGATCATCGAACACATCCGGCTCGCGCATTCGCTCAATTCCCGCCTTGTGCGCACAAGCTGGAGAGTCAATGCTCAGGCCCGATGCACGGATTTGCATATCTGTGCTCGAAACCGACGTGGTCTGTTTGCGAGTATTGCCGGCGCTCTGACAGCACAGGGAGTCAACATTCTGAGTGTCCACCTCAACACGCGCGGTGATGGGATCGCGGTTGATTCACTCAAGGTGCGGGATACCGCGGGTGAGCCAATCACCGATCCGACGCGTTGGGAGCAGATCGAGGCGGAGATCAAACGGGCTCTGGCCGGAGAGGTCGATCTGGCAGCCGCAGTCGAGCGCCGTCTCCGCTCCCAGGGTCCCAGGCTCGGACGCCGGAAGACCGTTGCGCCGCCGCCAACGAGGATCACCTGGGATAACGAGTCATCTGAGAAGAGCACAATCCTTGAAGTGCGGACGGCGGACCGTCTCGGTCTGGCTTACCGGATCACGAGCACGCTCGCGGCGCTTGATCTCGATATCGTCTTCGCCAAGGTCGCGACCGAAAAGAGCCTTGCGCTCGATATTCTTTATGTCACCGATGCAACCGGACAGAAGCTGATTGGTGCGCAGCTGCCGGAAGTTGAAGAAGCGATCATCAAATCACTGGGTGCTGCAGAGAAGTGACCCCTGGTCACAAATCGGCACTGCTCAACCAGAGACAACGCCAACTTGAGGAGACCCAAAAATCATGACACGAATACGCAAATGGCTGTCGGCGGCAACCGGCGTACTCGGTTGCGTGGCATTTTCTGTGACGGCACTGGCTCAAACGGGCCCGACCGTTGAAGAGCGACTCGCGAAGGTGGAAGCAGCAGCGAGTTCCGCGCAATCAGCCGGAGACAACGCCTGGATGCTGGTCTGCGCTGCTCTCGTGCTCATGATGACCGGTCCCGGGCTGGCGCTCTTCTATGGCGGGCTCGTGCGCAGGAAGAACGTCCTCGCGACCATGATGCAGAGCTTCATCCTCATGGCGGTCGTGACAGTCATCTGGGCTCTCTACGGTTACAGTCTCGCCTTTGCAGAAGGCAGTCCGTTCATTGGATCCTTCAGCTACGTGCTGCTCAGGGGAATCGGTGCAGCGCCGAACGCCGACTATGCGGCGACCATCCCACAGCAGACATTTATGGTCTATCAGCTCATGTTTGCGATCATCACGCCGGCCCTGATTACTGGCGCTTTCGCAGAGCGCATGAAGTTCAGCGCCATGCTGGTCTTCATGATCGCCTGGGTGACGATCGTCTACTTTCCGCTTGCCCATATGGTTTGGGGCAAGGGTGGATTCCTCAACGCAGCGCTCGGTGGTCAAGTGCCTGCGTTGGATTTTGCCGGGGGAACCGTGGTCCACATCTCGTCCGGCTTCTCAGCGCTCGTCTGTGCTCTCTATCTCGGCAAGCGTATTGGTTATCCCCGGACTCCGATGATGCCGCACAGTCTTGTCCTCAGCTTTATTGGTGCTTGTTTGCTCTGGGTTGGCTGGTTTGGTTTCAATGCGGGCAGCGCCCTTTCGGCGGGGTCACTCGCAACAAGTGCATTTGTCGCGACGCATTTCGCGGCTGCGACGGCAGCGCTTGGATGGGCGGGCGCCGAGTGGATCAAACAAGGTAAGCCGACAGTCCTCGGTGCCATCTCGGGGGCGGTTGCGGGTCTCGTCGCGATCACTCCGGCCTCTGGTTTCGTGACGCCGATGTCCGGGTTGCTGATCGGTTTGATCGCAGGCGTCGGCTGCTTTCTTGCGGTCACGCAGGTCAAGAAGCGGCTCGGTTATGACGACTCACTCGACGTTTTTGGCGTCCACGGGGTCGGTGGGACGCTCGGTGCTCTGCTGACGGGAGTGCTTGCCACAAATGCCATCAATCCAATCTTCAAGGATGCAGCTGGCAACCCACTTCCGGTCGGTCTCATCGATGGCAATGGTGCGCAGATTCTCAACCAGGCAATCGGCGTCTTAATTTCGATCGGACTGACCGTGGTTGCCTCGTTGATCATCCTTAAGATCGTCGACGTCGTGATCGGTGTCCGAGTCAAGGACGAGGACGAAATGGTCGGACTGGATCTCAGTCAACACGGCGAAGAAGGGTACAACCTGGATATGGATCTGGTAGCGAGTGCAAGCGCATCCCGCGCCTCGATGTCGTCGTCGTACGTGCCGGCAGCCGGCACTCTTGAAGACTAGCCGCAAATCCAGAAAGGCGAGACAAAATGAAAAAGATCGAGGCAATCATCCGCCCCCATCTGCTCGAAAACGTAAAGGACGCCCTGCAAACTCTTGGCGTCCAGGGAATGACCATCAGCGAGATTAAGGGATTCGGCCGGCAAAAAGGACACACTGAGGTCTATCGCGGGAGTGAATACAAGGTCGAGTTCGTCCCGAAAATCAAGATCGAGGTCGTTGTCGCTGAGGAGATCGTTGAAGATGCCGTCGCGGTCCTTGTCAAGGCGGCGCGAACCGGCAAATTCGGCGATGGGAAGATTTTTGTCATCCCGGTCGATGAGGCCGTGCGCATCAGAACCGGCGAACACGGCGAGAATGCCGTCTGAGAACCGCGCGCTTAACGAAAGGGCCCTTCGCATTTATGATGATGCGGCAACATCATCGCGAAGAGCCCTCATTGGAACCACACAGATAACTGCAGGCAGCTACCTGCGAGGCCACGAAGCGAGTGTAAGGCGTCGCGACAGGCGATGGCAAGCACTCGATTCAAGGTGCCTCGAGGATGCGATAAGGAGGCACTGACATGCAGACCTTCCAGGCAAACCACGCTTCTGGCGCCGACCAACCGATCTCGGCGCAACTTCCCACGACCGAGGCAGAGAATCAACAAACAGGAAGAAGGAATCAAAGAGGCCTTATAAACACTATGTCTTGCAGAACAATTGTCACTTCAAAGCAGAGAGCGATCACTTTGGCACTAAGCATTATTGGTGCTGTGACGGTTCTGCAATCCCAGACCGCATTTGCACAGTCCACCATCTTCAATATCCCGACCACCGACGCAGTGGCGCGGAAGAAGGTCTATTTTGAGTTTGACTTCCTGAGCCATCTGGAAGGCCACGACAATGGTGGTTTCCAAACCTATCTGCCCCGTGTCGTCGTCGGCGTCGGGAAAGGTGTCGAGGTTGGACTCAATGTGGGGACGACTCACTTCGTGGCCCCAACCGTCGTCTATGCGCAGCCGAACATCAAATGGCGATTCTACGCGAATGATGACAATGGTGTCGCAACGTCGGTTGGCGCCATTGCTTACACGCCGCTCCGAAACCGAGACGATAATGACACCTTCGGCCTTTTCTACAGCAACGTCAGCAAGAAGTTCAAGGGCACATACGGTCCACGCCTGACCGTTGGCGTGTATGGTCTTGGTGGAGTGGATGCGGATGTTGATAAGGGTGGCGCAATCGTGGGATACGAGCAACCACTCTCGGGCAAGGTCAGCTTCGTGGCCGACTGGTTCAGCGGCAAGAACGCATTCGGCTACGTCACGCCAGGCTTCTCGTTCACCTTACCAAAGAGCCAACTGGTCAATATCGGCTACAGCTTTGGCAATTCGGGCCGGAAAAACCATGCGTTCTTCATCTACTATGGTGTGACGTTCTAGCGAGGCCTCGCCTCAGACTGACAAGTTTGAAGGGCAGCGATAGATGATTGCGATCTTGTCAGCTCATGTCGCAACGGAGGTGGCGGCGGCCCGTTCGCTGGCTGTGGTAACGATGCGACGACAAACGAGGCCGGGCGAACACCTTATCGGACTGAGCCCTCCATACGTTCGCGCCGACAATAGCGCGCGGAGCAGGGAAGGCTCTGGCGGTGCTCAACGCTGCGCCGATCGAAATCAGCCGCGTCTTGCGGCGTCCAGGTTACTTCCGTAGCTGGTGCTTAGTTGATGGACTCTTTGACGCGGTGGGCCAAGCGGTCCACCGCTTTTTTTGACACAGAGTGCGGGGAGAAGGCGGCGCTCCTACGTTTTTTCTTGAGTCCCTCGGACTAGCGGATTCGACAAGCCGACCACCGGCAAGCGCAAGCCCACGCCCTAGAAAAAAGCCCCCGCATGGCCCAGAATGACAGATTGCGACAGTGGCCTGGCGACTGTCTTCCGGGCTTGGAGAAACTATGATTGGCGAGACGATCTCACACTATCGAATTCTGGAGCATCTCGGGACCGGTGGAATGGGAGCGGTGTATAAGGCCGAGGATCTCAAGTTACGTCGCCCGGTGGCTCTCAAGCTGATGCTCGATGAAGCGCAGCACAATGAGATGGCGAAGTCTCGGTTCCTGCGCGAAGCCAGGGCGGCCTCATCCCTCAATCATCCGAACATCGCGACCATCTATGAGATCGATGAGGTCGAGCGCAATGGCGCCCGCTAAAACTTCATCGTCATGGAGTACGTCGATGGCCGTACGCTCAAACAGCAGGAAGGGCGTTTTGGCATCGGCGAGTCAGTCGATATCGTTCTGCAGATTGCCGATGCGCTGGCGGAAGCGCACGAACACGGGATCGTTCATCGAGACGTCAAGCCGTCCAATGTCATGGTCAATGAGGGACGGCGCGTCAAGATGCTCGATTTTGGCGTTGCCAAGTTTCAACAACCACCGTTGGCAGATGAAGAAACAGCGAGTCTTTACCACACCGACGTCATGAAGACGTCCCCCGGGATGGTTGTCGGGACCTTCGCCTACATGTCTCCGGAACAGGCGCTTGGTCTGGACGTAGACCAGCGCAGCGACATTTTCTCCCTCGGTGTTCTGTTCTACGAGATGCTTGCTGGTCGGCTTCCTTTCGACGGGCGCACAACCCTTGCGATGGTCGATGCCATCCTGCATTCCAGCCCGCCTCCGTTGATCAGTACCAATGCCCGCGTGAGCCCCGATTTGGAGGCAATCTGTCTGCGGATGCTCGCCAAGGATCGCGAGCATCGCTACCACAACCTGCGCGACGCCTACCGCGATCTGGACCAGGTTCGCCGGGAGATGTCGACAACGGAAAGGCCAGACGTTTTCCAGACTAGCATCAGCGGGTCCGGCAGCCAGTTGTTGGGTCCGAGCGCGCCCTCCTCTTCTCTCAGTGGGCGGGCAGGTAAGAGTCTCGCCGTCATGACCTTTGGAAACATCACCCAGAACGAGGCGGATAACTGGCTGGGCGTCGGAATTGCCGAGACTGTGACTGCCGATCTGAAGAATATAGAGGGCCTGACTGTCATCGGTCGCGAACGCGTCTTCGAGGTTCTACGCAGGCTCGGCGTTGAGAAGTCCAGCGAGTTTGACCGCCCGGCCTTTGCAACGCAGGTTGGTCGTGAGGTCGGAGCGCGTTGGATCATCATCGGCGGGTACCAGCGCCTTGCCGAGACGGTGCGCATTACTGCGCGCTTTGTCGACGTCGAAAGCGGCGAAGTCATGAGGACGGTCAAGATCGACGGGCAGATGAGCCAGATCTTCGACCTTCAGGACAAGATCGTGGAGGAGTTATCCCAGGGTCTCGACTTCAGCCTGCGCTCCGGCGAGCGCGAGGTCATCGCCAAACACGAAACAGAGGTCATTGAAGCCTACGAGGCCTTTAGCAACGGAATGATCGCCCTCCGTTCAATGAGTCGCGAGGGGATCGAGCAAGCGATCGCGTTCTTCGATCGAGCGATCGAGCTTGATCCGAGATACTCGCGCGCGCACGGCATGCGTGGTTACACCGTCGGGCTCAGCGGCCAGTTTCTCGCTCGCATGGACCTCATGGAAGTAGGTGTCGCCAGTCTGCAAAAGGCGATCGAGTATGAACCTCTTAGCGCTGAAGCATACGCTGGCCTCGGCATGGTCTTCATCATGATGGATCGCGTCGATGAAGCGATCGGAGCTATCCGACGTGCGCTGGCGTTCGCACCGGACGACGCAGTCAGTCGCGGAGCTCTTGGCCGGGCTTTTCTCATCGGTAAGGGAATGTTTCGCGAGGCCGCTGCCGAGTTTGAACGCGCTCTTGAGGCGAATCCAGGGGCTGGATGGGTTGCGCTCCAACTGGCCCACTGCTATGCATATCTTGGGGAGTATGTGCGTGGCGAGCAGGTGGCACGCCTCGCAGTCGCCCAGCAGGAGCAGTCGCAATCGGGGCAGGAGGCAATGCAGATCGTCGGCGCTCACACGCGACTTGGACACATCTTCGCGCTTCAGGGTCGTTTTGACGATGCAATCTCGGAGTACTACCAGGAAATGGTCTTTCTGCGTGGCGCCGATCACGTTCTCAAGGCGAGGGCGATGGTTGAGGTCAATCAGAGACTGGTCAGTGCATACATTCGTCACGGGAGTCCGGCGGATGCCCAAACGTCCTTCGAAGCCGTTCGCAGCGGCTTCGCTCGTCTGCTGGAGAATGGAGCTGACGAGCCCTTTACCCGCTACTATGTTGCCTGCTCGGCCGCAATCATGGGCGAGCACGATCTGGCGCTCGAACATCTGGCGATCGCAGTCGAGAAGCACCGGCCGTTCATCACGGCGCGTGCCCGGGTCGAACCCGATTTCGAGGACCTGCGTTCGAACACCCGCTTCTGCGAACTCATCGGCACTACCTTCCCGGTAACGTAGTGGTACAGCTTGACAGGTGAGACTTTTGTTGGAGTGTGGTGGCCGGGCACCGGTTTCGCCTGAACTCGCAACGGCACATTCCGGAAGTCATGGGAAAGCGGTGCCAGGGCCCGCACTCCAGGAAGGGACTCCCTTTTAAATATGCGCGACCAGCTGATTGTCAGGGCGCTCGAGCGCCTGAGTGAGATCCCGCACCTTGAGTGCGGCCAATATCCGACACCCCTCCATGAGATGCGGCGTCTGCGCAGTCACCTTGGACGCGGTCCGCGTCTCCTCATCAAACAGGACGACATGACCGGTCCGGTCTTTGGCGGAAACAAGGTGCGCAAGCTCGAGTACGTCTTGGCGCAGGCTGTCGCCGACGAAGCTGATGTCGTGATCACTGTTGGGAGCGAGCAATCCAACCACGCGAGGATTACCGCAATGCTGGCCGCGCGCCTTGGTCTCCGCGCGGTCCTCGTGCTCAATCCTGCGGCCAGGTACTCCTCTTCTGGTATGCGACCAGCGAGTCTTGCACTCGGAGAGCTATTTGGCGCCGAGATTCACCGGGTTGAGACCCGCGACGAGCGCGTCCCGACGATGCGGGCAATTGCAAATGAACTGCGATTCGCCGGACGTCGAGTGGTCGAGATTCCGCTTGGGGCCTCGATCCCGCTGGGCGCACTCGGGTACGTTCGCGCGACACTGGAGGTAGCCGCACAACTTGCCGCCAACGATCTCTCGCCAGACTATGTCTTTCATGCGAGTTCCTCTGGTGGCACTCAAGCGGGGCTCATCGTCGGCTGTCAGCTCGCAGGTCTCGAGACACAGGTGATTGGGGTCAGCCCAGATGATCCATCGCCCTCGATCGAAGCGGAAGTGAATAGTATCGCCAGGGGCGTCGCCAGTTTGCTCGACCTGGAGAGCGAAGAATCGCGTCCTGCGGTTCGCGTTCTCGATGGCTTTGTTGGGCCCGGTTACGGCGTCCCATCCGTAGAATCCGATGCCGCGATGCGGCTGCTTGCGCGAGTTGAAGGCATCCTGCTAGACCCCGTCTACACCGCCAAAGCGATGGCTGCGCTCCTTTCCTGGATCGGTGAAGGCCGCTTGACGGATCGCGACACCGTCCTCTTCTGGCATACCGGCGGCCAGCTTGCGCTTTTTGGTGAGGAGCGATTGCCCTGACCCGTCCCAGAGAAACAACCATGACCACTGTTACCTTCACCGCACGAAACTATGCATCGGAGCATGCGAACAAAATTCACAGTGATGAAACGGCGCGCCGCTACGGCTTCGGGGGTGCACTCGTTCCCGGAGTCGCAGTCTACTCATACATGATCGAGCCTGTCGTCAGCGCTCTTGGGGAGGCTTGGTTGCTTCGAGGGGCTGTCTCGGTCAAGTTTCTCAAACCTGTCTATGACGGCTCAGAAGTGACTGTCCGATCCGAGCTCACTGGGCCTTCAACCATGCATCTCGAGCTCTACGATCCTGGGCAAGTTCTCTGTGCAGTTGGAGAGGCGAGCGTTCCGTCGGCAGCGGCGTCAATCCTGCTCGCTGACTATCCTCTTCAGAACCTCCCCGAACCAGAAGCGCGCCGGCAACCACTGGCGAGTGCCGCTCCAGTTGGTGACGTCTTCGGTTCGCTGCAGGGAGTTCTCGATCTCGAGAAGGTCGGCGCCGCCTTTGGACCAACGGTTCGAAAGCCCGCGTTGCTCCTTGCTCTCGCTAACGATCTGGTTGCGGGAAACGTCGCGCTCGGGCCCTGGATTCACACGGAGAGCAGCCTCACACACTTTGGTCTGCTCAATGACGGTGAGCCGTTTTCTCTACGCGGGCGCGTTGCTGACCAC
>JANNRD010000288.1:0-2622 GCA_031401095.1 Acidobacteriota bacterium | reverse complement strand
CACAGAGAAAGCACAGAGAAGAACAGACGGGCTGGCCGACCTCTCTCAACCTCTCCTCTTCTTCTCTGTGCTTTCTCTGTGGCTCTGGGTCGCGGTGGTTCATCCCATGCTGGCGGCTCGCTCACTGCCAAACTGCACGACTACGAATGGCGACGTTGGTTGACAAACGGGCGCGCAAAACTATAATTGTTAAGTTTTGCCAGTGCGAAGGAGAGGGATGATTATCTCACTGGTGCGGCTGCCCGAGGAAGGGCACCGTTTTGAGCATCTGTATGAGCTCGATGGACTGGATTTGAGTGACGAAGATTTCGCACTCTCGGTCCGGCCGTTGGTTAGTGGTCGCGTCGATCGGACCGGGGTTGATGTCCGGGTCCGCGGCCACCTTCAGGCCCAGATCACCGCACCCTGCGATCGCTGTCTTGAGCTTGTGGCCTTGCCAGTTGATCGTCAGTTCGATCTTTACTATACGAAGTCCGATGCGGAGACGGCAGACGTCGGGGAGAGGGAACTCCAGTTAGGGGACCTCGACTTTGGGTTCCTGGATGATGAGGAGATCGACCTTGACGAGTTGGTTCGCGAGCAACTGACTCTTAGTCTGCCGGTGAGGGTGTTATGCCGCGAGGATTGCCGCGGTCTCTGTCCGCAGTGCGGGACAGACCTCAACCGTGGGATCTGTGATTGTCGGCCGCCGATTGATCCGCGATGGCAGGCACTGGCTGACCTGAAAAGTGAACAGGCGAAGAAGAGAAATCATTAAAGTTTTTTGTGGAGTATTGTTATGCCAAATCCGAAACGACGCCATTCTAAATCGCGCACTCGACAGCGCCGTGCACATGACGCGCTGACTCGTGTCTCGACTTCACCGTGTCCAAATTGTCAGCAGCCCAAGCTGCCTCACCGCGTCTGCAATCGCTGTGGGTTTTATGACGGACGCCAGGTGCTCGTCATCAAAGAGTAGAACCATCAAGAAGGCTGAGCAAATCAGGCGGGGATTGTACCAAACTGCATTGCTGCTCGGCCTTTCGTGTAATGTTGTTCGCTAAGCTGGGACGCGGCCTTTATGCTCACCACTATCGCCGTTGACGCCATGGGAGGCGACAACGCACCGGCGGTCGAGGTCGCGGGTGCGATTCAGGCAGCGCGCGATCTGCGCGCTCGGATTATCCTCGTTGGCCGCGAAGAAGATATCAGGGCCGAATTGATGCGTCAGGGATGTGCCAACCCACGTTCTCAGCGGCTCCACATTCAGATTGTCAATGCGACTGAAGTGATCGCCATGGACGAACCGGTGGCGAACGCCGTTCGTCGCAAGCGTGATTCTTCGATTCGTATTGCTGCTCGCCTTGTTCGCGACGGCAAGGCCCACGGCCTTGTCAGTGCCGGCAATACGGGTGCAGTCATGGCAACCGCCAAACTTGTCCTCGGAACCCTTCCATCGGTCGATCGTCCAGCGCTGGCGGGAATCTTTCCCACCCTGAGAGGCAACGGGACCGTTCTCCTCGATGTCGGTGCTAACGCCGAGTGCAAGCCCGAGAATCTCAAACAATTTGCCATCATGGGGTCGATCTACTCCCGCACAATCCTCGGAGTGCGTAACCCTCGCGTTGGGCTCATGAGTATTGGCGAGGAGGCAGTCAAAGGAAATGATCTGACCAAGGAGACCTCGCGACTGCTCAAAGAGGCTCCGGTTCATTTCATTGGCAACGTTGAGGGACGCGACCTCTTTACAGGTGATGTCGATGTCATTGTCGCTGATGGCTTTACCGGAAATGTCATCCTCAAAACCAGTGAAGGGCTGGTCGAAGCGGTCATGGGACTGCTCAAGTCCGAGCTTGGCCAGACGATTCAGGCGCAGGTGGGTGCAATCCTCTCGCGCACGGCGTTTCGCGCGGTCAAGCGGCGTCTTGATTACTCTGAATTCGGTGGAGCTCCCTTGCTTGGCACAAAGCAACTCTGTGTGATTTGTCACGGCGGCTCGACGCCAAAGGCGATTCGCAACGCAATTCGCGTCTCGAAGGAGTTTCATAGCGAAAAACTGAACGAGCGGATTGAGAGCGAACTGAGTGAAATGGCGGCGCTTTCAGCGAGCGGCGATTAGATGGGAAAAATTGCATTCATCTTCCCAGGTCAGGGCTCGCAACACGCCGGGATGGGGAAGGAACTCGCAACACAGTTTGTCGAAGCTCAAGCGGCGTTCGACGAGGCCGACGCGGCTCTCGGATCAAAGCTCAGCCACCTCTGTTTTGAGGGACCAGAGGAAGCTCTGCAACTCACCGCGAATACACAACCGGCGCTTGTCGCAGCGTCCATAGCCGCTTTTCGCGTCCTCTCGGCTCATGGTCTCAGCCCTGACTTCCTAGCCGGGCATAGTCTGGGCGAGTACTCGGCGCTTGTCGCAGCCGGCTCTCTGGACCTCGCTGAGGCTGTCGGTCTGGTTCGATTACGGGGCCAACTGATGCAGGAAGCCGTTCCGATCGGCGTTGGTTCGATGGCGGCCATTCTTGGGCTGACGGCCGAACAGGTGGCGGCCGCGTGTCTTGAGGCAGCCGAGAGTGAAGTCTGTTCGCCCGCCAACTTCAACACGCCGACCCAGACGGTGATTGCCGGTGACGCTCTGGCGGT
>JANNRD010000287.1:0-4584 GCA_031401095.1 Acidobacteriota bacterium | reverse complement strand
ACTACATCGTCAACCTGGTGACGACTCCTCGACTCATCAAGGCAGGAGAAGATGTCCAGCTGCGGTTCTCGATCTTTCACCCATCGAGCGAAAAGCAGGTCAAGGAGTTTGGAATCCTCCATGACATGCCGTTTCACCTCTTTGTCGTGAGTCTCGATTTTGAACACTTCGACCACATCCATCCACAGCAACAGGCTGATGGCAGCTTCACTATCGACACGGTTCTGCCGCGACCTGGGCATTACAAGATCTTTTGCGACTTCTTTCCTCTCGGAGGTACGCCGCAGGTAGTGCAGACGAACCTGATGACGGCGGGTTTCAGGGGCGACCTCGTTTCTTCGGAAGCGAAGCTGGTGCCGGATCAGAGCTTCGTCAAGACGGTCGCCGGGACTCGCTTTGAGCTGCAGTTTGAGCCTCAGCACGTGGTTGCAGGAAAGCCGGCCGAATTGAGGTATCATCTAGTTGATGTTGCGACGAACCAGCCGGTCTCAGACCTGAAACCATATCTCGCCGCATGGGGCCATACACTGATTCTGAGCGAAGACGGCACCGACTACCTCCATTCGCATCCGACGGAGATGATCCCGGAGGATGTCGATCGCAGCAAACTTGTGGGCCGTCCCGATGTCGCGTTTGAGACCTTTTTTCCACACCCGGGGCACTATCGTATCTGGTCGCAGTTCCAAAGGGGAGAACGCGTCCTGACCGTCTCATTCACGGTCTTTGTCCCACGGCTCCAGTGATCCAGCTAGCTTGCCGAAAACCTGACGTGTTGTGGACGTCAGGCGGGCGGACATTAAGAACTCGCATCTGAGGTGAACCCGAATGCTCCGAATCTGGAAGATTGTTGTCGCCGCCTGCCTCGCCCTCTTCTTTATCGTCGATGTCTCGGCGCAGCAGAGAATGCTGACGCTCGACGATCTCTACGATCCAGCGAAGCGCGTCAACTTCGGAGAGCGGCCGGCAGGCTTGAGCTGGCTTCCTGATGGGAAGCACTACCTGCAGCGCAAGGTCGATCCTCAGACACGTCGCACCCAATCACTGAAGGTCAATGCGGCCACCGGCGAGGCCTCGCCTTTCTTCGATGTCGCCAAAATGGCCGCGGCATTCGCCCGCCTCCCCGGCTTCACGTCGGAGGATGCCCAGCGTCTCACGGCCGGCCCCATGGGGATGAACGAGGCGCGGACGGCAGTGCTCATCAACACCGCGAATGATCTATTTTATTACCAGTTTGGAAGTGAACAGGCCGTCCGTCTGACCAATACGCCGGAGGTGGAGGTTGGAGAAGAGTTGAGTCCCGATGGTCGACTCGTCGCTTTTGTCCGGGACTTCAACCTCTATGTTGTCGACACGGCCATGCGACGTGAGCGCGCATTGACGATAGATGGAAACTCAAAGCTATTCAATGGGAGGCTTGACTGGGTCTACCAGGAGGAACTCTACGGTCGCGGCAACTTCAAGGCCTATTGGTGGAGTCCCGATTCGACGAAGATTATCTACCTTCAGCTCGACCAATCACCAGTCAGGGATTTTGTCGTGGTCGATCAAATTCCGGTTCAGCAGAATGTCGAAGTGACTTCATATCCAAAGGCTGGTGCGCCAAATCCGGGCGTGCGCGTTGGAATGATCAATGCGGCAGGTGGCGCGACGCGCTGGCTTGATATGTCCAGATACCAGGGCGTTGAACCTCTGGTCGTGCGGGTCGGGTGGAGGACTGATGGCGCGAGGGCCTACTTCATGGTGCAGAATCGGGAGCAGAATTGGCTGGATCTCAACTTCGCCGATCCTGTAACTGGCAAGGTCGAGACTGCGTTCAGGGAAACGAGTCCAGCCTGGGTGGAACGTGGTAACTACTACGTCGTCAAGTGGCTCCAAGATGGTTCCTTCATCTGGTCCAGCGAGCGCAGCGGATGGCAGCACCTTTATCACTATTCGATTGATTGCAAATTGATCCGGCCGGTGACCTCCGGCAAGTGGGAGGTGCGGTCCGTCCACGGTGTTGATGAGGCGGCCGGATGGGTTTATTTCTCTGGAACCGAGCGCAGTCATATCGGCCTCGATGTCTACCGGGTAAAGCTCGATGGCAGCAGACTTCAGCGCCTGACCGAGACTCCTGGAACTCACGCCGCGACTTTTGATTCCACCTTGAGCCAGTTTCTCGACACCTGGAGCGACGCTCAAACGCCCCCTCAGGTGCGCCTTCACAATGCTGATGGCAGACTCGTCAGGGTTATCGATGAGAACCGGGTAGATGTCCTCGGCCAATTCAAGCTCGGCAAGCCCGAGTTTCTCCAGGTGAAGACGCGCGATGGCTTTCTCATGGAAGCGATGATTATCAAGCCGCCTGATTTTGACCCAGGCAAGAAGTACCCGGTCTTCAGCCATACCTATGGCGGACCACACGCGCCACAGGTGCGCAATTCGTGGGGCGGTGCGACGTACATGTGGCATCAGTTGCTCGCGCAAAAGGGATACGTCATCTGGATTTGTGACAATCGTTCTGCCAGCGGTAAGGGTGTCGAATCAGCCCGCACAGCATTCAAACAGCTGGGTGTCGTTGAGCTGCAGGACCTCGAAGACGGTGTTGCCTGGCTCAAAAAGCAACCCTGGATCGATGGCTCGCGGATCGGAATCAATGGCTGGAGTTATGGTGGATTTATGACTGCCTACGCCTTGACCCACTCGACTGCGTTCAAGGTTGGCATCGCAGGAGCGCCGGTCACTGATTGGCGACTCTATGACTCGGTCTACACCGAGCGCTATATGGGAACGCCGCAGAACAACCCTGACGGCTACGACCGAGCCTCAGTGATCAAGGCGGCAAAGAACCTCAGTGGCAAGCTGCTCTTGATCCACGGCGCCATCGACGACAACGTTCATATGCAGAATTCGGTCCAGTTCATATACGAGTTGGAGAAGGCGGGCAAACAGTTTACCTTTATGTTGTACCCGCGGTCGCGGCATGGTGTAGCGGACCCGATGCTCGTCCAGCATATGCGCGAGATGATGCTCAAGTTCATCCTCGAGAATCTCTAAGGGGAGTTATTCAGTCGGCCCGAATTGGTTGGGCACCGAAACGCGAAGAGAGGCGATGATACAACTTGAGAATGTGTCGCGCGAATATGGCGAGACAAAGACAGTTCGCGCGCTCTCTGACGTCTCTCTGACGATTGTCGCGGGTGAACGAGTAGCGGTCATGGGACCCTCGGGCTCCGGGAAGTCGACGCTGCTCAACCTCGTCTGCGGGCTGGATGAGCCAACAAGCGGACGTGTTTGGATTGCCGGTGCCGAGCTTTCCTGTCTTGGCGACGATGATCGAACCCGGTTGCGCCGTGAACGAATCGGCATGATCTTTCAGACCTTCAACCTC
The DNA here is from genome assembly GCA_031401095.1 of Acidobacteriota bacterium. GTDB lineage: Bacteria > Acidobacteriota > Blastocatellia > RBC074 > RBC074 > JANNRD01. Next base: position 1,214 of record JANNRD010000287.1, on the reverse strand, counting down.
CTTCCGACCCTGACAGCAATCGAGAACGTGGCGCTTCCGCTGAGACTCCAGGGGCTCTCACGAAAGACCGCTGAGCAGCGCGCTGGTGCAATGCTGGATCGGGTTGGGCTGACCGGGCGCACAACCCACCTGCCCGACGAAGTATCGGGTGGCGAGCGTCAACGAATTGCCATCGCACGCGCGCTCGTCTTTCTTCCTCCGATCCTGCTTGCCGACGAACCAACGGGGAATCTTGATTCCGCCACTGGCGAGGATATTCTTAGCCTTCTGGATGATCTTCACGCGGAGTTCAATACGACGATCGTCCTCGTCACTCACAACGAGGAGGCGGCGTCGCACTGCGATCGCATTGTGCGCCTTCGCGATGGACAGATCATGGGGCAGGAATTGGTGACCCGCGCGACGGTGGGGGCCAGTTGATGTTTTCAGCCCTCGCCTCCGTGACGTGGAAGCAGTGGCGACTGCATCGGCTTCGAACCGCATTGACGCTGCTTGGAATAGCGCTTGGTGTCGCCGTCTTCTTCGCGGTCAGAACGGCCAATCTGACCCTCCTTAGCTCACTTTCCCTGACGATTGAAAAGCTTGCTGGAAAGGCGACTCTACAGGTTGTCGCCGGTGAATCCGGCTTTCCGGAGGAGGTCTGGGAAATTGTTCGGGCGACGCCGGGAGTGAAGATTGCTGCACCGGTCATCGAGGTGATTGCCCATACCGCCTTCGCCGATGCGGGTAACTTGCTGATCGTTGGAGAAGACACTCTCGGTGAGCAGGGACTGCGTGAGTTTGCATTTGACGAGAATGCTACGGAGATCAGCGACCCCCTGATCTACCTTGCGCAACCGAATTCGATTATTGTCTCACGCATTTTTGCCGACCAGCACGGGCTCAAAGAAGGAGATGCTCTTCCACTCTACACTTCTGAGGGACGGAAGGAGTTTACGGTTCGAGGCATTTTCAAGCCGCAGGGAATCGGAGAGGTGTTCGGCGGCCAGATCGCGGCCATGGACGTCTTCTCGATGCAGCACGTCTTCAATCGCGGGCTTAATTTTGACCGGATCGACCTCATGAACGAGCCCGGCATTGGGGTCGCCGAACTGCAGTCGCGACTCGCCGAGAGACTGCGGAGCTTCTCGGCGGTGGAAGTGACTCGTCCTTCCGCACGCGGGAAGGGAATCGAGAATGCCGTCTCTGCGATGAGTCTCGGGATGACGATCGCG
>JANNRD010000286.1:0-6698 GCA_031401095.1 Acidobacteriota bacterium | reverse complement strand
CCCTTCGCGTCCTTTCGCGCCTTTCGCGCCTTCGCGTGAGTCTTCCTCTTTGCTTTCGCTTGAGCCTTCGTGTTTGATCTCATCGAGACGCGAATGTAGAATAACGCTTTCGACACACGCTATTAAGCTTGCCGGAAGTGGCCAGGAACCAAGGGAGAACAAGTTGAGCATCAAAGAAATCGAACAGCTACTCGGAGATGAAGGACAGGCGCTGCTGACGCACCAGTGCCGGACGATACCGAAAGAGTCTCTGCATTTACCCGGCCCCGACTTTATCGAGCGTGTCTGGCTACACTCGGACCGCCCGATCACCGTCCTCCGCAACATGCAGTCGATGCTTGATCACGGTCGCCTCGGCGGAACGGGTTACGTCTCCATCCTTCCCGTCGATCAGGGTATAGAGCACTCCGCCGGAGCGAGCTTCGCCCCAAACCCGCTCTACTTTGATCCCGCAAATATCGTCAAGCTGGCGATTGATGGCGGATGTAACGCGGTCGCGTCGACTCTTGGCGTCCTTGGCTCGTGCGCGCGCAAATATGCGCACCGCATCCCTTTTATCGTCAAGCTCAACCACAACGAGTTTCTCACATATCCAAACAGCTTTGATCAGATCATGTTTGGCCATGTCGACCAGGCGTTCGAAATGGGCGCCGCCGCTGTCGGCGCCACGATCTACTTTGGCTCTGAAGAGTCCAAGCGACAGATTCAGGAAGTAACCGAAGCCTTTCAACACGCGCACGAGCTTGGGATGTTCACGGTGCTCTGGTGCTATCTGCGCAACCCGGCATTCAAGACCAAAGAGAAGGACTATCACGTTTCCGCAGACCTCACGGGGCAGGCAAATCATCTCGGTGTGACTATCGAAGCCGACATCATCAAGCAGAAGCTCCCCGAGAACAACGGCGGCTTTAACGCGCTCGCTTCGAAAGAGAACCCTTACGGAAAGACCAACCAGCGGATCTACACCGATCTCAGTTCCGATCATCCGATCGACTTGACGCGTTATCAGCTTGCGAACTGCTATATGGGTCGCGCTGGACTGATCAATTCTGGTGGAGCCTCCACCGGGGCAAGCGATTTGGCTGAGGCGATGAAGACGGCGATTATCAACAAACGGGCGGGCGGTATGGGTTTGATCTCTGGTCGAAAGGCGTTTCAGCGACCGATGGCTGACGGGATCAAGATTCTCAACTCGATCCAGGACGTCTATCTCGCTCCCGAGATTACAGTTGCTTAGATGGCGAGTTCAACTGCTCTGCGCCTCTGCGTTCTTCTCTTCTCCCTGGTGCTGCCGGTAAACGCCCAGGTAGTTGATCGTATGCTCGCGACGGTCAATGGTGAGTTGATCACCGAGAGCGAGATTTGCTGGGAACTGGCCCTCGACCCGGATCTGCAACCGCTCGAGCTGAGTGCTGAGAACAAACGCCTCATGCTCGAGCGCGTCATCGACCAACGCATCCTCGCGCAGGAAGCCGCAAAAATCCCGCAGAATGCTCCAACGGACGCTCAGATTAGCGACTACCGCACCAGGGAATTGATCGCGCGCTTTGGAACTCAGGAGGCATTGCTGGCTCGGACACGGGCTGTCGGCCTCGATGCTGCGATGCTTCGCGAAATCATCTCACGCCGTCTCGTCCTGCTCAAATACATCGACTTTCGCTTCCGCTCCTTCGTCCTCGTTCAGCCAGACGAAGTCGAACGGCACTACCGTGAAGTCGCCCTTCCACGCATGCGCAATCGCGGCGGCCTTGTTCGCACCCTTGATGAAATGCGCGCCGAGATCGGAGCACTCCTCAGCGAAGAGAAGATCAATGGTGAACTCGATCGCTTTCTCGACGAAGCGCGCGATCAGGCGCAGATTGTCCGGCTCGCGGAACTAAAATAACCCTTTTCAGCATTTCGGTACTGCTTCGGTTTGAGGAATCGGAAGAGAAACAACGGAACATACGGAATAACACGGAAGACACGGAAATTGCTTTTGCTCATTCCGTATTTTCCGTGATATTCCGTATGTTCCGTTGTTTCTCTTTTCTAAAATTGAACACCGCGACTACTTCGCTTTTGGCAAACTGATCAGATTGGCGAAGAGGCGATACGCACCTGGCACGCCTGCAGGCAACTGACGAAACCACGCGTAACCGGTAAAGACATAGTTACCTTTCCCCACGCGAGCGAACAACTCGCCACCCGCAAGCTGCCGACCTGACTCATCTGCTGAGGAGAGCAACGGCGTATAGCGCTCATCCCACTCACTGAGGAAATAGAGCCCACGCTCCTGCACCCATCCATTCCAATCAGCAGCAGTGATCTTGTTTGGAAAATTGAAGAGCGGATGCTCGGGCTGTAGAACCGCGACTGGGGCTGTCTCGTCCGTCACCCGTTGACTGCCATCCAACTTGATTGGAAACGGGGCGAAGTTACCGCGTCCGAACTCCTGCTTGTTGTATTGAACAATCAAGGTGCCCCCGTTCGCAACGTAATCGAGCAGACGCTTGTTGTTCGCGACGACGTCCTCGCGCACTTCGTAGACTCTGATCCCGAGGACGATCGTGTCGTAACTCGACAGGTCGCCGGCCGTGAGCTCGGTCTCACCGATCATCTTGACGTTGACTCCGAGCTGAGCAAGCGCCTCGGGCACGTCATCACCGCTGCCCATGACATAACCCACCTTCAAACCAGGCGCCACTTTGACGTCAAAGACCTCAGCCTTGATAGTCGCCGGTCGATAGACGAGGTGCGTTTCAATGTGGGGATAAGCAATCGTAGTGTGACCGCTCGAGTACTCCTTCCCGCCGGCCTGGGCAATGGCCTTAAGGTCGAAGGCACCGACCGCATTCGGCGCTGGGGTGATGCGGAAAGTTATCGAGGCACGCTCGCCTGGGCGCGTAAACGCAATCAGTCGTTCCCCTCCTTCGACGCGCCACCCTGTCGGCACCTCCAGTCGCGCAGTCCCATTCGTTGCACTCCCGGCGTGATGCACGATTTCGAGAGAGACCTCGCGCGTTCGATTCGCACTTCCCGATGGAACAACCACGAGCGATGGCCTGACCGTCAAAGCCAGCGCCGGCGCAACCTTCAGGTCGCGGCGAATCTCACCAAATGACTTGTCCGAGAACCGGTACTCAACCGGTTGCGTGATCGTCACACTCTCACCCGCAAGCACCATCGTCACCTGTGCGTTCAGGCGTGGCACCGCGAATGGAAGTGTCTGAGGCATCGTCTTTTCCCAGTCGTACTGATCGCGCGTCCGCTCGCGCGCCAGAAAGTAGGGCTGCGACGGCGGCTCGCCTTCGGGGACGCGAACTCTGAACCGCGCAGTCGTGTCCGCCCGCTCGCGAGACCGCATCGGAGGACCCGACGACGGCGCCTCCGCATCGCCTGAGAGCGATTCCATCGCCCACTTCTCAGGTGCTGCCAGACGGATCTGGATACCCCCTTTTGGATCATTCGCGGCCGCCGCTGCTGATTTCTGGCCAGCGTAGACATTGACCGCCACGTCGACTGTCCCGCCCGGCGTAGTGATTTCAATGTTACTGAGCGCATCGACAACGATACCATTGGACTTGACCAGAGCATCACCGAAATCGCGTTCTTTGCGGGCGAGCAGGCCATCGACATTGGCGCGCGAAACCGCATCCAGCGAACCAAGTGACGAGCGGAGCGCCCGCACTTCCCGCAGACCAGCCGCGAGATACGGTGCGATCCTCGGCAGGTCCTCAGCCTTGAACTCTGCGCTGGCACGCTCGGCTGCTTCTCTTATCTCCTTCAAGGCCGGAATTAGTTGCTCGCCATTCGGACCCGCAAACCTGGCGATCCCGCTGATCGAAATATCGAGACCAGTGAACATCGATGACTCGCGCTCAGGCACTTCAACGGCACTCTCCAGACGCGGAAACGATCTCGGTTGAGAACCGCGCGCCTGGATCATCCCGAAGTCCTGAGAGCGATGCTTGCTGCGCCCTTCGGCGGCAAGCTCTGCATATGACCGCCCTAGAACCGGGTCAAACTTCCCGACATCGAAGGCAGCCATCGCACCTTGCGTTTGACCGAAGACGCGGCCATACACCTTTAGTACTTTCCACGGCTGCAGGCCCTCTTTGACCTGCTCGGGAAATCGAGCCGGATCAGCAGCAGCCTTGATCGCCTCAGGCGTGAGCATGCCGGCTACCTGGTGTTGTCCATGCCCGTCGCGATTTGTGCCGCTGAATCCGTTGACGACAACCAAAGGTCGCATCGTCCTCATGACACGGACCATATCCCCGAGCACTTCTTCCCGATTCCATTTCTTCAAAGTCTCATCGGCCGAGCGCGTAAATCCGAAATCGAAGGCGCGGGTGAAATACTGCTCCGCGCCATCCAGCTTGCGCGCCGCAAGCAGCTCTTCGCTGCGGAGGATTCCCAGGCCATCCAAAAGCTCAGGGCCGATCCCGTTCTGTCCACCTTCGCCACGGGTCAACGAGAGGTAGGCGACTCGCGCGCCCTCTCCCCGCGCAAGATACGCCAGCAGTTCGGTGCTCTCATCGTCCGGGTGGGCTGCGGTATGGAGCGCACTCGCGATCGTCTGAAGCCGCCTTAGCGCAAACGCGAGACCGCTAGCTCCTCGATCCTCAGCCAGCGGTCGAGTGTCTGCCGAGACGATGTTCAGGTGCGGCGCAACCGCAAGCACCACGATGATGATTAACAGTACGAGTCTCTTCATAGTGTCCGTCCACAGGTAGATTCAAAGTTGACCGGTGGATTCTAACCCATTTCAGCCTGCGGCGAGCGTCAGACCAGGGCCCGGTGTTGAAACCATGATCGCACCTTCATCCGTTGCTTGACGGCCAAGCGGGGTGTAGTAGTCCTCCTCAACGCGTCGCACAAACTCCTCGACAACATCCGCCGAAACCAACGCGAGGACATTGCCACCGAATCCCCCACCCATCAATCTCGCACCGTAGACGCCGGGAAGTGAACGAATCTTCTCGTGGAGTGACTCGACTTGAGGTGTTGACACCTGGTAGAGGTCGCGCAGGCTTGCGTGCGACTCATCGAGCGATTTGCCGATCGGCTCCCAGATGGCCTCGCTTTCGACGCCCGACTCGGTTTCGAGGATACTGACAGCGCGCTCAACGCGCCTCACTTCGCCCAGGTGATGCAGGGCTCGATCGCGAATTCGAAGGGGCGATCGTTCCCGCTCGAGTGCCGGAAATGTCTCGAGGCACTTCTCCATCGCCTCCGGATGCATCCTGGCAAACTCGGCGAGGCGTATCGTCTCGGGCAGGTTGTTGACTGAACCGGCATCTGCGAGAAGTGCAGGGATAAGGATGCGCGAGACAGCCGCACGTTCATTGTAAGCGAGCATCGCTTCAGCGCCCTTGTTGGCTGGATGCGAGAAGCACGTCACCCAGCGCACTCCGCCTGAGGGAAGAGCGACATGTTTCGAGGATGATTCTGAGTAGCGCAGATGCACAGCCTGACCACTCTCCGCGAGACAGATCGTCAGGTGATCCATATCTCCACCGCGCGTGCCGGTGAACCACTCGGCTTGTGCGGAGTCACGCGCCAGTTCTTCCGGCGTCGTCTCAATTCCATTGACACGTCGGATCGCCGCTCCGGCGAGGACCGTCAGTGCCGACGACGATGACGCGCCTCCGCCCGACGGAATGTCTGACTCGACAAAGAACTCAAAACCGCTGCGAATCGATGGGCCGTACTTCCATACTGCATAAGCGACAGCACCGCGAACATAGTTTGACCAATGTGGTGTTGGTGTCGTCGTCGAAAAGATGTAATCGTTCCAGGACTGGGTTCCGGGGACGGCTTCGAGCTCAAATGCAAATGGTTCGAACCCGGGTTTCGCGGAAGAACCCTGGACCTCGCGATCAATGGACGGCTTGAAACGCATGACCATGCGGTGCTTGTCGCTGCCAAAGGTGAGCGAGGCAGTGGGGAGGTACGAGACGTAGTCGATGTGCTCGCCAAGGATGTTGATCCGCGCGGGCGCGTGAAGCGTCTCAACCTTGTCTCGACAATTCATGAATTGATCGATGCGAAGATACTGGCGTTTGGATGGCCCTCGACCCCTTGGGGCGCAGGCGCTGCACCGAGGGCGAAGAGTCTCCGGCATCTTAGTAGCGTGCGGGGAGTGATGGCAATCGCCAATCGATCGCGGATCGTGGTCAAGCCAACGGTGTCTTCTGAGAGCGGGTTGGTTTCTGTCGCGTTGACGAGTTGAAAGCTGACGAAGGCAAGGTCGGGCGGCGTGGCGGCAAGCCGTTCGGAGAAGTTGACGGCAGCCGCGGTCGGGTTGGCAGCGTCACCACGCATTGGTTGAAAAGAGACTATTGGAACGCGGAGGACCAGGTGTTCAGTAAGGAATCGCTGCGACGAGAACGCAGACTCGGGACTCTCGCCGAGATACTCACCCGCTTGGAAGACGATGACTTGGGTCCAGTCGATACCCGGCTCACTGACCAGCCGATCGAAGAACTCAATGGGTTGGGTGAACGCATCAAAGATACCCACTGCGCGACCCCGGGAGGCGATCAGATGGCGCAGTTCGTTCGCGACCGCGGCCGCCGCAGCATGGGCTGCGTCAACGCGGTCTTCGAGGGATTGGACCTGGCTCGTTTGCTCCGATGAAGTCATTAGGTTAGGGAAGAGTCTATCACTAACGCAGAGGCGCAGAGGAAAAGGAGGTTCAGAGTACAGGCTTT
>JANNRD010000285.1:0-1966 GCA_031401095.1 Acidobacteriota bacterium | reverse complement strand
TCGCGTCTTTTCGCGTTCTTCGCGCCTTCGCGTGAGTCTTCTTTCCCCAATCCAAAATCAAAAATCTAAAATCCACAATCTTTCTTCCGAGCCTGCGCCTGGACCGCAGTAATCGCGACGGCATCGACAATGTCTTCGGCCTTGCAGCCCCGAGAAAGATCATTCGCCGGTCGATCCAGGCCCTGAAGTATCGGTCCGATCGCCGTCGCACCGGCCAGCCGCTCAGTCAACTTGTACCCGATGTTCCCCGCATCGAGGTTGGGAAAGATAAGCACATTCGCGCGACCTGCGACGGTCGAGCCGGGTGCCTTCGACGCCCCAACCGATGGCACCAGCGCGGCGTCGAGCTGCAGGTCTCCATCGATCTCAAGCTCGGGTTCGCGAACACGCGCTGTCCGCGTCGCCTCCACCACCTTATCAACCATCGGATGTTGCGCGCTTGACTTCGTCGAAAACGAAAGCATCGCCACGCGAGGCTCCGCGTCCAGCAACGCTCGGCAACTCGCCGCCGAGGCGACCGCGATCTCCGCCAGTTGCGCCGATGTTGGACTGACCACTACCGCGCAGTCAGCAAAGATCAGCGCGCCATCGACACCAAAACTCTGATCGCGAAGCGCCATGACAAAAAACGAGGAGACGAGGCTCATCCCCTTGTGAACTCCGATTGTCAGCAGCGCGGCACGCACCGTATGAGCAGTTGTGTTCGTCGCACCAGCGACCGACCCGTCCGCCCGACCTGCGCGGACCATGAGATCGCCAAAGTACAAAGGATCTTCCAACTGGCGTCGAGCCTCGCTCCGCGTCACGCCCTTTGCGCGCCGCAGTTCGTAATACTCCTCAGTGTAGCGACCAAGGTCAGACGACTGCCGATGATCCACAATCGGGACGTTGGTCAGCGACACGCCGACGGCATCGGCCCGCGCCCGGATCTTCTCCTCGTTGCCAAGCAGCGTCACCCGTGCAATCCGCTGCTCGGTGATCCGCGCGGCGGCAATGATCGTCCGGTCGTCCTCACCCTCCGGAAGGACGATGTGCTGAAGCGAGGTCGCGGCCCTCGATCTGATCCGTTGAAGAATCTCCATTTTCTTTCGCTTCCCTTCCCAGCCCCCGCCTCTCTGTGGCGCTTCGACTCAGGTCGAGGTCGGCCGAGATGCGGCTCGGCGCCGTCGGAAGTAAACCCAAAGCAGAATACCGAGGACAAGCAGAACTACAACTGTTGCAAGTTTGCTGTAGAGCGCGAGGTAGTCGACCACCTGCTTCCAGTTATTAGCGAATGCCATTCCAAAATAGAGCAGCAGCGAATTCCAGACCGCCGCGCTGAGCGCCGAGAGCAGCGTTGTGAGCGGCAAGTTCATGCGCGACATTCCGGCAAAGAATGAAACGACCGCCCGCGTTCCGGCGAGAAAGCGATTGATGACAATGACCGCATATCCATATCGCTGAAATAGACGCTCTACCTGCAGAAAGGATGCGACAGGGAGATATTTCGAATACCGCCCGGCCTTGATGTGCTCATCGAGAAAACGACCCGCCGAGTATGCGCTCATAAATCCGAGCGTCCCGCCGAGGGTGGCAGCGACCACGGTCGGCACAAAACCCACCGTCCCTGCTCCAACAATCGTCCCGGCAAAAATTACCAGGACATCGCAGGGCGCCGGTGGAAAGAGATTCTCGATATAGGCCGCCAGAAAGACGGACAAGAGGATACCCCACGGCGGCAGTTTCTGAAGGAGGGTGAGCAACCCCTCGATACTATCCATTCCGTCCCCGATTCTGCGAAAGCGCCTCAAACAATTCGTCGATCAAGTCCTCAAAAGCAGGCAACTCAGTTACGCTCAAGTCGGGACGCGAGTTCAACCAGAACTCGTCAAGACTGCTCGCTCCACCCTTTTCGTACTCCCGAGCCTGGAAAAGCAGATCCAGCTTGTCGGCGGTCTTGACGATCCTCGATTCGATCGTCTCTCGC
>JANNRD010000284.1:0-1606 GCA_031401095.1 Acidobacteriota bacterium | reverse complement strand
ACAGAGACACCGAGAAAGCACAGAGAAGAATAGGAAAGGTAGAGGGGTGCTCCACCTCCCGTCTCATTCTTCTCTGTGCTTTCTCGGTGTCTCTGTGGTTATGCTTACCTGTGGTTGTCGCTCTTACGCCTTGTTCGCAGCGCCGACAACTCTCTCGGCCGCGTCCTTCATTCCATCTGCGACGAGGAAATTCAAGCCTGATTCTCGAAGAACTCGCTGACCTTCCTCGACATTGGTTCCCTCAAGCCGAACGACGATCGGTCGCGTCACCTTCAGATTCCGCGCTGCCTCCACGACTCCGCGGGCTACCATGTCGCAGCGAACGATGCCGCCAAAGATATTGATCAACACCGCCTTGACGTTGTCGTCCGCAAGCAGAATCCGAAACGCATTCTCAACTCGTTCTTGAGATGCTCCCCCGCCAACATCGAGGAAGTTTGCCGGTTCACCACCCGCGAGCTTGATGATATCCATGGTCGCCATAGCCAGCCCCGCGCCATTGACCATGCAGGCGATGTTGCCATCGAGCTTGATGTAATTAAGATCGAACCTGGAAGCCTCGATCTCAAGTGGCGCTTCCTCGTTCAAGTCGCGGAGATCGCCAAACTCCCGGTGGCGATAGAGTGCGTTGTCATCGAACGTCATCTTCGCGTCGAGCGCGTAGAAATCACCATCCTCCGTCAGGAGAAATGGGTTGATCTCGACCAGTGACGTGTCCAGTTCAATTGACGCGCGGTAAAGCGCAAGCATGAACTTTGTTGCCCTTTGCGTGAGCTCTGGCGCAATCCCAAGTCCGAAGGCGAGCTTCCTCGCCTGAAAAGCCTGAAAGCCAACGGTTGGGTCGATCTCCTCCTTTAGTATCTTCTCCGGAGTCGTCGCCGCGACTTCCTCGATGTCCATGCCTCCGGCGGAAGAAGCCATGAAGACCAGCTTCGAGCTCGACCGGTCAAGGACGATGCCAAGGTAGAACTCCTGTTTTATCTTCAGTCCTTCTTCGACGAGGAGTGTTTGGACAAGGCGGCCTTCCGGCCCGGTTTGGTGGGTCACGAGGGTCATCCCGAGGATCGACTTGGCCAGCTCGTGGACTTCCAGGTGCGTCCGAGCAAGTTTGACACCTCCACCCTTGCCACGGCCACCCGCGTGGATTTGTGCTTTAATGACAACGGGAAGCCCGAGATTGCTGGCTGCTGCCTCCACCTCCGCGAGCGAACGCGCCACGATCGACCGTGGAACCTTGACATCAAAACGACGCAGTAGCTCCTTTGCCTGATACTCGTGAATCTTCATCAATGCCCTCTCAAATGAATGTCGTTCAAATGGAAGCGAGAGTTTACGAGCCGGTCATGCAAAATGCAAGTTGCCCCTCTAGTCAGACGACGTATGGTCGTGGATGATCTTCCACCCATCCTGGAACTTTCGAAAAATGAGAGTGAATATCCCCGTCGGTTTGGTTGCGTTCGAAAGCGTCAGATGGAAGCGCCCCCGGACAACCGCACCCTCGGGGCCAAGCAACTGGACCTCAAGCTCGCTAAAGGAAAGTTGCCCCTAGTGACTTATCAGGAGATCTGCGATGGCAGTACAGAAGAGTCGCGTGACCCCTTCGCGC
>JANNRD010000283.1:0-7731 GCA_031401095.1 Acidobacteriota bacterium | reverse complement strand
AGTATGCGATCACCTTCAACGACACAGCCAACTTGGTTGAGTGGCCGGTCGGTGTCTTCATCGAGAATATGCGTCTCGACATCGAACGGTTGAGCGCGCGCGATCACCTCGACGAACTTGCGCTTGACCTGGACCGGAACGCCCACAGGAATCCACTTCGCTTCGCCGTTGACGTAGAAGTCATGGAAGCGTGGCGGGTTCTTTTCCGAGGATCGCTCGAGCCGGATCGTCAGAATCTCTTCGTTGAACGTCAGATCGTGAATGTAGTCGCGCGGCGGTTCTTTCTCCGGCAACACGATTGTTTCACCTTCGCGTCCCTGAGACAGATCCAACGAGGGCATGTCACGCACCCCCATGTCGCCCGTGTGAAATTCCTTGCGCGGTCGGCCAACTGGCCGCTTTTCGTCCATGCTTCTCTCCCTCGTTGAAGAAAGCCCGGGCGAACCCGGGCGCCTTGCTTACGATGCCTGCGGCCGAGCCGGCAGCGTCATCACGTCGACCCGCGTGTAGGTCACGCCGGTCACTGCCGCCTGGTTGTTCGTTCCCAGGGTCCACGTCGCAACGGCCGGAACCGCAGCAGTCGCAGGGGCCAGGCGAATCAGCATGTAGGCGAACGGGCAGTCGGTGTCAGGAATCGCCGGGAATGCCGGCAAGTCCTGAAAACTCCCGTCCGCCGCCAGCGTGACCATCGGCCCTTGCGAGACCTTGATCACCGTGCCGTTGTAGCTGTACACGTAGCAGCAGCCACTCCCGATCGCCTGCGCGATGAACGCGGCGCCGGTCGTGCTGTCCGTGGCGGGGTGCGCAACGTTGGCGGCAGCCGCCACGCTGTACGCCTTGCCTTTGATGCAGTGCAGGGTTGCACCCGTGGTGCTGAACGTGGTGGTCGTGCCGGCGGCAAGCGTCGCCTTCACGGTGCACATCGTCAGCGGATTCTGAGCGAGGTAGTCCATTTTTCAGTTCCTTCCTTGGATTAGAGAATGACAGTCGGGTCGCACGCCCCTCGGACGTTGACATACACCACGTTGGTGTTCGCCGCGTCGAGCGCCGTTGTTCCGCCGATGAATGCTGCTGCTGTCGGGTTGACCGTGACGTACCCCACCATTGCCTTGCCTACCGGCATGGGCGGGAACTTCACGGTAGCCAGGGTTGCCCCTTGAGCCCCCATCGCAGAGGTCAACGTTCCCCCCGAATCGATGTAGAAGCAGTAGACGTTGAAGAAGTTCTGCGAGGTCGTGCCGGACAGCGCCGCCATGTCCGTCGCCGCAGCGATGCTTCGCAGCACGCCACTGACGACAACACTGACAGCAGCCGCACCCGTCTTGGCCAGGGCACTTGACCCGGCCTTGATGACGAGCGCCGCGTCGCCCTGCACTTGACTCGACAGCCTGTCTCCCAGGGCAGACAGGACAGCCATGAGCTGCGCCCCTCCTGCCCCGGACGGCATCGCGCCGACGTACCTTGAGATGGTGTCTTGCATGATTCCTCCCTTATGCCAGGAGTTTCAGGCCGACATTGCCCACCGCCATCCAGCCGTTGTTCTCGACGACCGACGCTTTCCACCAGATCGCGCCAGCGTAGCCGCGTTGACCATGCGGGTCTGACTTGGACTTCTGGCCTGGCGGCAGGAACGTCGAATCGATCGCAGACTTGCCGCGAACCGACACCTGGCTCCACGCATCCGCTGCGACCACGATGAACTGGTGCACGTCGATGTTGGTTCCGGTGAAGGTCTGCAAGCCAGTTCCACCGATCGCCGCGCCAGCGTCCTGAATGCACGGGAATTCAGGCGTCGTGATGAAACGAAAGTTTTCGACCTTGCCCAGTTCGTTCGGCAGGGGCTTGCCGCTGGCGTAACGAACCGTTGGCTCGAATCCAACCAGGTCGCGAATGTCGGGTGCCGCTTCGACCGAGATGTAGACGAAGTAGCCTCGCTCGACCGGATCGCTGTTGTACAGGCCCGACGCACTCAACACCTGCGACACCGGCTTGCCGTGATTGAGTTCAAGCGACTTGCTGATCTTGCGAAGCAGGCCCAGGGTCAAGCCACCGTTCACCGTGGCCCGGCTCGTACCCGTGCCGCCGTAGAACTGGTTCGTCCCGGCCTTGAGAACGCCGTAGTTGATCATTTCATTGACCAGCGTCACTCGTTCTCCGCACTGTTCAACCATCGCCTGAGGAATGTCGTCCTCGTGCATGTCGTAGGTGTGGTCCGTGAAACCGTACAGGCAGGAGTACTGCTGCATGACAACGGTCACGTCCTGAGGCACGATGCTGTCAGGCGTGCCGGTGACGCCCTCACTCGTCACGTGGGCCTGCACGATCACCGCCGCTCGGTCAACGCCGGTCGCGTCACTGAAGAATCGGTTCGGTTGCGTCGTGGTGCCGCCGTAAGGGATGAAGCGCCGAGCAACGTAGGTCTTGCTCATGTTCTTCGGGTAGGAGACTTGCCGACCACCTCGGGTCAGGCATTCAGTCACCATTGCGTGCGCGAGAATCTGGCCGCTGAATTTCTCCAGTCGGCCGGGAGTCAGCGCGTAGGTTTGCATCGTCATGATCGGGTTCCTTTAGTAATTTCGACCGGCTTTCAAGCCAGCCATGAAATGATCTTCTTCCGGTTTGGCTTCATGCCCTCCGGTTCCGCGTGGAGCCACTGCCCCATCAATGATTTCTCGGCGCGTGCTTTTGGATTTCGCGACTTCGGCAGCCTTTGCCTTTGCGACTACAGCCTTGAACTCGGTCAGCGCGGATGCCACGAATGGACCGTCCCAACCCAGCAGCTTTTCCTGATAGTCAGCAGGCTTTGATGCCTTCCACGTCTCGAACTCCGGCAGGTTCACTTGCTCTCGCCAGTCAGGGTGCGCCATATCGACCAAACGAATCTCGAACTTGTGCTCAATCGCGGCTTGGCTTTGCGCCAGTCGCTCTTGAAACCGAGTTTCGATTTCGGCCGTGTCCATCGGCTTGCCGCCCTTCTTCAATGCAGCGTTGATCCCTTCGACCAGCCCGGGCATGATTTCAGGCAGTACGTCTTCGAGAGACTTTAAATCCTCGGCAGACACCGAACCAATCCCGGCCGGAATGCTGGCCTTGATCTCGGTCATCTGTTGCGAAAATCCGCCGATCTTTCCAAACGCAGTGTCCAAACCCTTCTTCGTGGTCGCCTCGATGTCATCGACTCGGGCCGCCTTCGCAACGAGTTCATTCCACTGCGCTTCTGTAATCTGCGCGTATTTCGGTTGTTCTGCCTTGGGCTCTTCCTCGGTCGTGACAATCTCAGCCGGCGTTGTCGTTGGCTGTCCGGTCAATCCCGAAGCGAAGTCGTCCACTTCCTGTTCCATACCTGCTCCTGCACCACCAAGCCCACTCGGGGCCTACCCCACTGGCGTTGTCGTCAGTGGCCTTTGGGCGTCGTTTCCGGCGCCTATTCTTCAATCACCGGGGGCTTGTCACCCAGGGCAATCAAAACCTTCATCTGTGCGATCCGTCCACGCAATGTGAGCGTTTCGTCGTGCGTCAATGGGCCGTCGTTCCTGACCCGCAGGAAAGCGAGTTCCTCGGTCCACCCGACAATCAAGGTCGCCATCAGCGGATTCCTGCGCTCGCCTTCGGTCAGCTTCATTTCTGGAACGCCTCGCCGTTGGGCGCCCGGCCAACAGGCTCCATCTCAGTCGTGGCAACCTGATTTGCTTTTCGATCCGCGCCGGCCAGTTCTCTTTGGACGTTGAGTTCCATCGTCGTCTCAGCCAGCGAAGCCTTGATCTTGTCCAGTTCTTTCTTCAGGCTGTTGTTTTCCTTGAAAACCTCGAGTTCGCGTTTCATCGCAAGTTCGCGCTCTTGCGCGTCGGCTGCGATCTTTGCCCGGTCGTTCAGCGAGACTTGGTAGGCCGTGTCTCGATCCGTGTCGAGCTTGGCTTTCTCGACCGTGACCTGATCCCTGGCAGCAGCGATCTTCTCGGCGCTCTCTGCCCGCACTTGCGCAACAGCCAGCGGCAATGGGGGCTGCTGGTTCTGCTCCATCTGCTGCGTTTGCTCTTCGGTGTACTGCACATCTCGCGGGTCCAGTCTCTTCGCGCGACACAGCAGAGCAAACCACTTCTTCGGGTCGGCTCCGAATACTGGGTTGAGGACCATCTGCCCCATTTGCACAATGGTCTGATCCTGAATCGCGCGCTCGATCATCGCCGCTGCGGCGTTGCTGTTGATCTGGAAATCGCCCTTCTCGTCGTCTGGCACGTCGGGGTCCAGCAACAGCCACTCGTAGTACTGATCAACCTCTGGATTCGTGATCTGATCGGCAAACGCGTATCCAACATCGCGCAGCAACTGGTTTGCGTTGTTGTTTTGAAGCTGGGCAGCTCCGAATGTTTCTTGTGTCGTTCCTCCGCTTTGCCCTTGGCTGATCAACGGAATGTTTGAGGATTCTTCAGCGAGTTTGAATCCGTATTCGATGATCGACATCATCTGCGGTGTGACGTTCGGAATCTCGATGGCAATGAATGCCTTGCGAACGTCGTCGATCGGAGAATCTGCCTTTGCAAACCACAGTTTGTCAGGCGTCACCGTCCATTGGTTCTCCTCCGCAGGCTCGATCGCCCCGCGGTGCATGACGATCTGAGGCCCGCCAGACTTGCCGGCGTTGTTCAGCATGGCTCGTGTCGCCGCATTGGTGATCTTCTGCGGCAAGTCCACCTGTTCTGCAACCCCCACACCGGCCCAATGCCCGGCGCGACGGCGCCAATTCACGACGTGGTAGGGAAACTTCCCCGACTCCAGCGGATTGATGGTCGCTTGAATTGCCGTGTCGTTGACGAGCGTTACGATCGCGAACACTGAATCACTGTCGCTGCCGAGTTTCTGTTCGGCTGACGGATTCATAGCCGCCAGGTCTGACCGCTTGATTTCACCCGTGAAGTACCAAATCTCGAACCGGGTGTTGTGTTTCTTGTTCCGAGATTGACCGGGGTTGCGAGATTCTTCGGCTAGACATTTGTTCGGCCCCTCTTCGAGCACCTTGTCAATCGCGGAACCCACATACCCGCGCTGTTTCTTCAGCTCCCGCAGGGCACGGGGAGACATGAAATCACGCTCCCAGATATAGCTCCCGTCCTGAACGTTTTCGCCGCAGTCGTCGGCCGGGAAAAGGTTCCAGACATCGATCCACTTGCTCACTGGCACGGTCTTGTCAACCATCGAGAACAACACACCTTCAGGCCGGCGGCTGATCGATCTTGCCTTGACTCTCTTTGGGACAGGCCCCTTCAGAATCCCGGTTCCGATCCGCGCACAGTCGAAAATGACCTTGCGCATTTCTGCGGGTCGCTTGCATTCGATCTGCCAGTCGTAGATTCTCTGCGTGGCTTTCTCGGCTGCGTCCGCAGCTTGATCGGCGATGTTCTTGGCGAGGTCTTGAACGGTCAATTGGGCCGGTTGCTCGCCTGGTTTACCGGCTCGCATCACCGGCTCGCCAGCATTCACGACCGGCCGGGTATCGTCCTTGCCTGTAATCAGATCGGGAACAGGGGTTGGATCTAGCTTGAACGGCTTGTCGTCGATTGGCTGAGTGATTTCACCGATCTTCGCAGCGCCTGCATCGACATACCGACTCGTGAGCCGCACGAACGCCGTGCTCTTGGTCTTGTCGCGTCCAGACCTTGTGTACGAAACCAGCGGCGCGGCCATGACCATCGGCTTGGCCCACATCGCACCAGAGAATTCCGATCGGTTCGCGTCGTCAATGCCCAGGTACGCCTCTTCGCAGGCCATCCATGTCCGTTCGATCCCGGATTCAGCCCGCGCCTTGATTGCGTCATCCCTCAAGCCAGCGATCGCGGCACTGAATGCCGCCAACCGCGCGGACGCATCCTGCTCAGGCGCGTCAATCGCCGCAGCGACATCCTCCGGGATGGCGAGTCGCAACACGCTCAGCTTTCGCCCTCACCAGGCGTGAGGTAGACCGTCGATGTGCCCGTGCCGCAAATCACAGCAGCACAGGTCGCGCCACCCTTGGTGATCACTCCTGTCCAGCCGACCGGCAGCGGCATGTCTTCGGCCACCAGCGCAGTCGGGCTCGAGCCAGCAAACCGAATGAAGCACAGGTTTGGACCTACCGCGTGAATCCTGACCTGGGTCGAATTACTCGGAAGCGCTGTGGTCGCGGAACTGGTGGTCGTCGCAGCCATCGTGACCGTGACGCCGTTTGACTGAAATGGTCGGCCCATCGATTCCCCCTTCTATTTCGGGGAAGTCTAACATTTATTAATTCATTGCGCTGTTTTGAGGCACCAATGCACAGCAGATCAACCCAAAGCGCCAGTCGCCGAGTAGGACGGCGTGTATGGCATCACCCGGGCCGGTGCCAGCGGTTGATTAGCCTTGCCAAGCAGAGGAATACCATTGACTGCCAGCCCGATTACGTCTGCTGCGTCGTCGAATCGCCCGTGCGGGAACGCAACGAGTTGCTCGATGATCCGTTCGTGCCAGGTGCTCCGTGTCGGGAATCTGAGCTTGCCCATGCTCGCCATCGCTTGGGCTCCACGCTGTCGCGCCGGCTTATCGACGACCGATGGAATCCACTCGATACGGGTCAGCGCGCTGCGGTGCGCCAGCCTGGTCGCCATGTACGGTTCGACCGCCCGTCGAATCACGCCAGACTCACCGAGCCAGCAGATCGGGCTGTGTCGCACGATGAGGTTCGCGAGTTCCTCGATCCAGACATCGGCAGAAGTCTGCCCGTTCCACCAGTCCAGAACGAACAGCGTATTGTCCTGATCTAGCCCGAATACGCCGTGCTCGGTGTAGTCTCCACCACCAGGCGTCACCGCATAGTCGCTCGCGCCGAATATCCGCATCGCGGGGCGGTTGATGTTGTCGTAGCGATTCCCGAACCACTCGCGCTTGAAATAGTCGCCCGTCTCAGGTGTGGGGTCTTGCATGTACAACGCCGACCACTGCCTTGGATCGGTGTTTTCCTTGATCCGGGTCAGCGCGGCTGAATCGTATCGAGCCGGCCACGGTGGATTTTTGATGTCCGCCGGCAACTCGACCACCTGCCACTTGTCGCCCCCGTTGTCTTGCTCTCGCAGCAGCCGCCCTGCAACATCGTCCTCGTGCATGCGGTGCCCGATGTAGATGATCCGTCCGCCGGGCCTGAGCCGGTTGTAGAACGTGCCCTGATACCACGCCCAGGCCCTGCGTCGGCTCAGGTCGGATTGGGCGTCCTCCCAACTTGAGAACGGGTCGTCAACGATGCCCAGCTCAGCACCCCGCCCGAACAGCGACCCACCGATGCCGACGGCGTAGTACCCTCCACCAACCGAGGTTTGCCAACGCCCGCGAGCTTGAGAATCTTCGGCCAGCTCAACGTCCGGATACAAAACACGATATTCCGGCGATGCAACGCAGTTTCTCACTGCGCCACCAAACTCCTCGGCCAAACTCGACGTTGCCGATGCGGAGATAACCTCGATCGTTGGGTCACGGCCCAGCAAATAGGCCGGGAATCGTGTTGAGGTGATGCGAGAATTGTGAGTCGGTACCATCGCCCTGCCAACCAAATAGATGCCGTCGTCATTGGCGATCTGTACGCAGTTCCCTGGTGTCGGTGCACATTTGCGAACATCTACGATTGCCCGTTTGCGACTATGTATCGCAAACCCTTTCGTGCGTTTCCGATCCCGTACACACGGGATGCTCATCGTTGGCGAGAACGTCACCTGAAATACAGGCTTC
>JANNRD010000282.1:0-15726 GCA_031401095.1 Acidobacteriota bacterium | reverse complement strand
GTTCGGGTGATTGAGAGCGGATGTAGCCAATGCTTCTTGCTCAAAACGCCGCAAACGATCCTCGTCATTCGCAAAATCGGCCGGCAGTAGTTTGATCGCTACTTCTCGATTGAGCCGCGAATCGTGTGCCCGATACACCACACCCATCCCGCCCCCACCGAGGTGAGCGATAATCTTGTAGTGACCGAGTTGGCTGCCGGACTCGATGTTCATTCAGTCTTCCTTCGGCGAGGACGAGAGAGTGTCCTGATGGGATCCTCTACGAGTTCCCACCTTATACGAAAAGTAGATAAGCGAACCAGCGGCCGCAGCGATCGTCGCCGTTAACGCTTCGCCTCTTGTACTGTTTGACAGCATCCACAGGCAAAGTGCTACCGACACGGTTGCGAGTAGCGGACCCATGGGTGCCCGAAACCCCGCGGTTGAGAGGTTGCGCTTCCTGCGGAGCACTGGCAAGGCCGCACACGTGAACGCGTACATTGCGATCCGTGCTATGACGCTCACCGCCACCAACTGAATGAATGTGCCCGAAAGAGCCATCCCGAGTACGACCGCTGCGCAAAACAGGATGGAAATGTAGGGCGTCCGGAAGCGTGGCTGGATCGCAGCAAAGAACCTTGGCAGATGCCTATCCTCCGCCATGACAAAAAGCAGCCGTGAGTTGGACAACAGGTTGGCATTGAAGTTTCCTGCCATCGATACCAGGGCGCCCACTGCGATCAGCGACGCCCCGGCGCCCCCAAGAAAGCGGCTACTGGCTTCAGCCAGCGGTTTCGTTGAGCCTGCAAGTTCGGGAAACGTGCCGATACACACAACCTGAATCAGCACATAGACTGCGGTGACGATACCAATTGTCACAAATAGAGAGAAGGGCACGGTTCGTTGAGGGTCCTGCGTCTCGCCTGCGAGAATCGTGACTGACTCGAAACTGCTGAAGGCGTACATGAGAAGCAACACCGACATCGACATCGCGCTGTATCCTGGTCTCGCAGTCATCGCGAAATTCAACGGCTCAACAAAGAACAATCCGATCGCGATGAAAATCAGGAGCGGAATCAGCTTGCCTATCGCAAGAACATTGCTCGCGACAGCGGTATCGCGCACTCCGATAACGTTGATGACGGTGATCGAGAGGACGGCGGTCGTAATTACAAGAGCGCGTGCCCAACTGCCGTTGGCCGCAGGCCACAGGTAGAACAAATAGTCGACGAACAGGTTTGAGTTTGCGGCAAAGGATGACACTCCAGCGAGCCATCTCAACCAGCCGACTTCAAATCCTGCAAACGCGCCGAATGCCTCAGTCGCGAAGAGATACGGGCCACCGGTCCTCGTGAAGTGACTGCTCACCTCGGCAAAGCAGAGGCCGATCAAGAGGACAGCTACCGCACAGATGGCGTAGGCGATAAGACTCGCCGGGCCCGAGAGGCTAAAGACCTTTGCGGGAAGGCCGAAGATTCCGGCGCCGATAACGAAGTTAATACCTAGAGCGACCAGGTCCCATCGGCGAATCCCTCTCACAAGACCTGTCGTTTGCGACATCTTCTTTGATCCTACATCACGCGCCCTCGACATCAGGACTCACGACTCGTGATCGGATAGCCCTCGTCTTGCTCGGGGCAGACGACCGACTTCAATCGTGCGGTGCAAGCGGATTCAGCCACCGCAGTCCCGGAAATCTGGCAAAGTCGCCATCGCTTGAGCACATGATCAAACCGTGTTCTATTGCCAGCGCTGCGAGGTGGGCGTCAGGGACGAGGTTCGACCTCCCACCAGTGTAAGACAACAACGGGCCCAGCAGACGGCGGTGGTGTTCCGTGGCTGATGGAATCCACGCCACCGGACAATCGAGCCAGGACTCAACCTGCCGCCACGTATCTTCGATCGACTTGGGTCGCTGAAAAATGCGCGGATTCGTAACAAGGCGCGCAAAACCCAACAAGCTTGGCCACGGCAGTCCCACGGGCGCAGACCCATTCAGCCTTTCGTCAAGCCACTCCCTTGCGCGCTTGTGTTGGGGCAAGGACGAGACATGGGCGTAGACGAGGAGGTTTGCATCTACCAGGATCATTGGAACGACTCCCCCTCGGCAATCGTCAGCACCTCTTCTACGTCATCCAGACTGCCAACGAAACAGCAGCCGAGGTCCGCGGTTTGTGTGCGATACCGCTTGCGCGGAGGAGTGTAGGACTGCAAGTGTTTGAGGCCCTCTCGCAGCGCCTCATTGACCAGATGTTTGAAGGCCTTCTTTTCAGTTTTCTGGAGTCGCGAAAGCGCCGCCGCGACGTCGTCATCAAGCGTCAGTGTAGTCCTCATGCATCACAACATAGTCTCGATGATGTCTTGATGTCAACAAACTGGAGAGAAGCACATCGATCCAAGCCGTGGCTGCCATCCGAAACCCGCAGTGGCGGCTATCGCTTCAACTCCCCGAACCAATTGAGCACGACGTTCAACTGAGTGGTTGGCGTCTGCTTCTGACTCTCCTCGATGAGGATAAAGTGTTTCCCGTCCGGCGCGACATCGTATGAGACCCCGGGCACATTTAGATAGGGTCCCTCAAACATTACCTTCGGGGCTCCAGCGGAAAAATCCGGCTGAGTCTCGACGACGACCGAAATCCACTTCAGTACATCGCGATAATACAAAGTCCGACCATCGTGAGACCACAACACCTCTTCGCCACCGCCGTTGGATATCTGTCGTTTCGCACCGGGGCCGGGGTAGGGACGTACATAGATCTCATACGGACCGGATTCGTCAGAAACGTAGGCTATCCATTTGCCGTCGCGTGAGAAGGCCGGTCCCCATTGATTAAATTTCGTCTTGAGCCAGAGCTGTGGCTGTCGATCGCCTTCCACCGGCAATATCCACAAGTCAAAACCCGTCTCAGAATTGTACTCCGAATACATGAGGAGCTTGCCATCGGGTGACCACGATCCGGGCAACCAGAGACGATTGCTCGTCGCCAGCACCTCGGCTGTATCACTCCCGTCTGCAGCCTGCCAGACCAGTTCAAACCGGTTCGGCCCACTGCGCCGGGAGTAGATCAATCGCTTTCCGTCAGGCGTCCACAAGGGGCGGAGGTTTGAGCCTTCCGTGGTCACCCTTGACAAACTACCGCGCACAAAATCATAAACCCACACGTCGCTGGTCGCTCCCGTGACCTGCACAGCCAATCGCTGGCCGTCAGGAGAGAGACTCACCGGGCCATACGCCTGCGCAGGTAACGAGAGCGGCTTGCTTACTCCCTGGGAATCTACTGAGGTTAGTTTCCCGATCCACGCCGGACCACCGGTTGCATACACGAGGGTGCCTTCGGTCGAGAGGGCGAATTGCGCTGCGCCCCACTCCTCTATCCGGATCCCTTCAATGAGCATAGTCGGAGGGCCGGTCACTTCAAGGCGAGACAGATCGAAGGGAACAGCCTGGATTGCGCCTGCCCGCGCAAAGACGATGTGCCCGCTCGCGGCGTACCTCGGATTTGTGCCGCCTTCCAGGATTACCCGCCGCTCGCCCGTCGCTAGCGTGTACAGCACGGTCTGACCGTAGTCGGGGTTGTATTGGACGTTGATCGAGTACAGTAGTTCCTTGCCGCCAGGCAGAAATTGCGGATAGAAAACTCGATCCTCGTATTTGTTCGCGAGAATCTCCTTATTGCCACCGCTGGCTGAGACTCGTGAGAGCGCGACGCCCTCGGCATCGGCGAAGACGATCGCGTTGTCAGGTCCCCAGCTTCCGCCGTGCGGTATTCTCGCCTCACACAACGTTGCCGGCTCGCCCCCTTGAATCGAGACTTTCTTGAGCTTCGCCTCAGAGAAGAATGCGACCCACCGGCCATCGGGTGAAAAGAAGGGGCCGTCAGCGCCCTCAGTGCCCGGAATCGGTTTTGCTTCGAATTGATTGAGCCCGCGGAGATAGAGTTGCGACTTGCCGTGACGTTCAGCCGCATACGCCAGTTGCGATCCGTCAGGTGAAATGGCAAGCGCGGTTCGGCCTATACCAAGCGGCCCGAATTTCGCCAGCGCCAGCGGCTCAGTATCCGGGAGCCTTATCGTCAGCCTACTGACAGGCTTCGAGTTTGACAACGGCGATGCCCATCGACCTGACAGGGTCCAGAACAAAACGCCCGCGACGATAGTTGCGAGCCCAAAGCCGGCTGCAACCCAGATCACGCGCTGAGCCCGCTCAGCTAGATTGCCTCGAGCAGCCATCGGCGCGGGAAGATTGCCTTGCGAGCTTCCCTCGGCTATCCACTGCAGCTGAAGCTTGAGGTCGTGCGCGGTCTGGAATCTCTCGGCAGGATTCTTGGCAAGACAGGTCTGCACGACCCGGAGAAGTTGCAGCGGCACCTTACTCTTGGCCTCATCGATTTCCTCCGGCTCCTCTTTGAGGATCGCCGTCATCGTCTCGGCCATCGTCTCGCGCCGGAAAGGCTGCTTGCCAGTCAGCATCTCGTAGAGGATGACGCCGAACGAAAAGATATCCGAGCGATGATCCATTGCTTCGCCGCGCACCTGCTCCGGCGACATATACGCGACCGTCCCCATGACCGTGCCCGGATTCGTGATCTGCTTCTGCGTAGCAACCTCAGAACTAGCGGGCGTACTCAGTGATGGCTTCAGTTTGGCCAGGCCGAAGTCGAGAATCTTGACGCGTCCGTCTTTGGTGACGAACAAGTTCTCCGGCTTTAGATCACGATGGATGACACCTTTCTCGTGTGCCGCCGAGAGTCCAGCCGCAACCTGCTTAGCGTAATCAACGCTGCGGCGCACCGGCAACGCGCCCTGATCGAGCGGTGCGCGCAGTTCTTCGCCTTCCAGCAGCTCTGCCACGATATATGGCGCGCCCCCAAGTTCGGGTGCAGTCGCGCCGACGTCGTAGACGGTGAGAATATTGGGATGATTGAGCGCGCTTGTCGCCCTAGCCTCGACCTCGAAGCGACTCAGGCGGTCGGCATCTTGCGACAAGGCAACGGGCAGGACTTTGATTGCGACTTCGCGGTCAAGTCGCGTGTCGAGCGCGCGATAGACTTCGCCCATACCGCCCGCACCGATTTTGGCAAGGATGCGGTAGTGCGACAGGTTAGTGTTGACGGAAAGCTCCTGATTCATCAATGCCCCGATCACCCTCGCGCCGATGAACGCCGCAGGAAACATCCGCCCTGTCGTACATAACCATCGGTCGCTCAAGCCATTATTGTAGAACTCGACGATTGCGTCGAGGTCTGGCGGCCTTTCTTCATTTGCACGACTGACAGTGGCCGTCAATTGACGTCCTTGATAAGAACAACGGCGCTGGTCCTTTCATCTGGTTCACCCTTTGATCGCCGCAGCGATGTGTTGAGCGCAGTGTTGACCGCATCCCTTGCTGGCATTATAAGAAACAGACATCGCCCGACAACAGCATCAACCCGACTGGCGGCCAGCCACCGAGTGTTTTGGGTCGATTGTGACTGTTGCCTACAGAAGGGTTATGGTGTGCTTTATCCAGTGGAGGGTTTTATGAATGGAGCTAGCAGGTGGTCGCGCATTCTGGGGATAGTGGGGTTCGTCGTCATGGTGATCGGAGCCCTCGACCCGCTCGAGGGGTCACTCGTCATCCTGCCGGGGATCGGCCTGGTCGCGCTCGGAGCGTGGCTTGGCAAAAGCCGGCACCGAAAGTTTATCTACTGGTCTTTCGTCTTGGCGGCGGTCGGTATCGGTGCTTTGTGGGGGCTGAGCGTACTCGGGGGATTCGGGGGCAAGAGCGGCCGCTCGAATTGGTGGTGGCTCGCCCTGCTGCCCTACCCGGTCGGTTGGATCATGGGCATCGTCGGCGCCATTCGGAGATTGCGCGAGGTTCCGGCGACTTCCGTCCCACCCGATGCGCGATGATCGAAGATATGCACTGAGCTGCAGGACCGCGTTTGCACCGAGGGGCGTTGGCTAGCAGCCGGCGGCAGCTCGTACGGCGCAGCCAACTGTCAACCAAGCCGATTCCTCTTCAGAAGCGCCTGGTCAACTCAAGATAAAGAAAACGCGCATTGCTGCCGATCGGATATATGCTCTCGGCAACGCCGCCCCCGCCTACGCCAGCGAGGTAGAACGTGACAGTTGTCGTCGGCGTCAGCGTGTAATCCGCGCTCAGGTCAACCAACGTCCCCAGCGTCTTGCGACCGTTGCTTGGACGGCCCGTGTAACCGAAGGTCGGGCCCTGGAACGCGCCCCCGCCCAGATACCACTGATCGCTCGTGCTGCTCAACCGCAGATGGTGCACGTCAGTACGAAGCGCCAGCCTGGGGTGCGGTTTTAATCGCAGTTGCGCGAATGCATCCTCGTTATTCATGAGGTTATAAAAAGGAAAGCGGGCATAGATGCGGGGTGTCGGTAAGGCCTGAAAGAAAGTAGCGTGTCTGCCGTCGTGAGGGTCGCCGTCGCCCGTGCTGCGGAAGTAACCCGCCCGCACCCATGGCTGGATCTTGCCGCCGAATTGATAACCGGCCTCGGCGGCAACGGCCCCCGCGCGATGGCCCAGTTTGCCCCAGTCACCGAACTGCCCTGCACCCCACAAGAGTACATCCACCTTTCCAGCACCGGCCGCGGCCACACCGATGTAGTGGCCGCCGACGGTCGTCAGCCGAATCTTTTCGAAATCAGCGGCCCGCAGCACTGCCGAGCGGTTGTCAGTTTTCAGAACTCGGCGGCCATCGTGGTAATGCAGGACAAACACCCGCAGATCACTTTCAGCAGTCCTGGTCTTGATCGGCTTGGTGAATGCGCCATAGTAAAAGTCCACGTCCAGTTCCTTCCAGCCTCGCAACTGGAACACACCCTCGGTCGGGCGGGCGCCCAGCAACGTGAAGTTGCCGGTTTTCGAGTTGCGAACGAACTGAACTCCATCGAAGCTGCGTCCGACGTGCGTAAAACCGAATGTTCCGATCAACCGTTGGGCAATGTGATCGCGTTTTATCGTAGCCAGCGAAGCATCTGCAGGCGCGGTTTCGGTGCCATCGTTGAACTCAAACCGGCCAAGTCGCAGGCTGCTGCCCTTGTCCCCGGCCAAACCTTTGAAACGGATAAATCCCTGCTTGATGAACGCTGCCCCATCCTGCCGGCCATTTGCGGCAAAGTATGTTGCGCCCATACCCAGCTGGCCCTGCGGTGCAGGCGCGATGGCGTTGCCAGGCAAACCGAGCAAGACGGGAAACGCCCCTTCGACCTGCCAATCGAATTTATCTTTTTGCTGGCCAAGCGCCAGTCGGAGGGTCGCGGCTCCAAAATTGTAGGCATTTTCAGCAGCGCTCGATTCAAACCAGTCCAGGCTCTCAAACCGCAGCCGGAGACTTCCGCTTAACGTTACGCTGCCGATCTTGATCGGTGCCGACGCAGGTGTAGGCCGAGGTTTAGGGGTTGGCGTCGTAGTCTGACCTGATTGGGCGTTGACGGCGATTGTCAGGAGGATGTTTACCGTCAAGCATAGAAGGACTGGTTTGATCTTCGTCGGGCTCATAGACCCTCCTTCTCTAGTGCGGAATTGCGGGTCTGCAGTGGGTAAAGCATGAATCCATCTCAATTCCCGACGCCGTCGCCGAGGGAACCGTAGGGGCAGGGCTTGTCCCGCCTTCCGGAGCCGCAACGTGGAGAGGGACAAGCTCTGTCCCACCAGGATAAGCATTTCATGACGGAGGTGGCGCAGTTCTTTGGCCCCGGAACGACGGGTTGATCCTTATCTTGGTGAATTGCAAGCGCTTCAAATCAGGTTTCACCGCAGCCAAATTCTGAGGCATCGTCCTCAGAGCGAAGTAGGTCGGAAACGACAGGCAGGTCACGCCCGAGCGCTTTTTCGTGTTTAGGGCCGACGCGGGCCAGCAGCGATTTTCCAGCCAATGCCAAATACTGAATGCCGGAATGCTCGAGCGAATGCGCCAGCGGTTCAGTCATCATCGAAAGATGCTCGGTCATGAATTGCTGCGCCGCTTCACGGGTAACTGATGCGTGTTCGTCGTCGCCCCGGGCCAAAGCGTAGGCTTCCTTGAAGCGCATGTAGGCGACGAATGCGGCTTCGACCGAAACATGATCCGGAGCTTCAATCATCGCCGGCTGAAAGGCGAAGGCTTCGTAATAGCTGGAAAGCTCAGCACGCAGATAACCCGGCTGGGTCCAATTGCGGTAACTGATCTCACGGCCGGGAGCGGGGCCCCCGGGGCCGAAGATCGAGTGAAACAACCCCTCGCTTGCTTCTCGCTGAGCCGCTTCAGTGGCCGCTTTCAAGCCGGCGTCTGAAACTTCAGCTGCCAGCGAGGCAATCTGCTCTCCCCACTGCGGCGAAGGGCATTCAAAAAGCAGACCCAGTAGCCGCCATTCCGCTGACTCGCACAACAGATTGTTTTGTCTTGCGGCAGGCGCAATCGCGCTCATCATTTCGCTTCAGCTCCTTTCATCAACAGTGGAATCCAGCCAGTGCGCATCTTGCGCGCGCCGGTTTCGTTGTGCCCGCCTTCCCAAACGGCAAAGGCGACCTGCGTCCGTCCGCCCGGAGCCAATCCGCCTGGTAAACGCCGCGTGACGACGACGGACCATCCGTCTTGCGATTTCACGCCTCTGCCTTTCGATCCGGCGGGTGGCGCTGCAGTAAGCGTGCCCGGCCCTTCGGCAATCAAGTCTTCAACCGGGGTTGCGCGCGGGCCAACGCGGCGATTACCCAGCGCTCGGGCCGGGGCATAACGGGTCGCCATCTCGTTTTGCGCTGCTGATCCCTTTTCCAGCGATGGTGCTTGAAACGGATAGTGGTCGATCGAAGCATTCGGATATATCTCCTTGATCGAATCCGGCCTGCCATCGACTGACGCCTGCCAATCAGCACGCCAGTAGGTTATCTCAACCGTTTTGCCCTGTGCGCCCATCTGCGGGTCGGGGGCCATCGGTTCCAGCTTTGCCGGGACCTGAACGGCGCAAGCGTCCAAAAAATGTGCCGGGCGAGGCAGATCGTTCTGCGTCTTGTCATCCCACTCCAACCTGAAAGCGATCTCCGTTCCATTGGTCATCGCGCGGACACGGACGTCGGCGGTCGAAGCCTGCATCAAACGCGGCTCGACCAGATCCTGCAACAGGAGCTTGGCCTGATGCTCTGGCGCATAGTCCCAGGCAGCGTCGGAGGGCGCAACTGGCAGGGCTTTCGCCTGCACGGCGACCACTTCAGTCGTCGTCGCGACGGCGCGGCGGCAGCCTGAACCGGCCAGCAGACCGAGCGCTGCCAGAATCATGAGAAGTCGATTGGTATTGCGCATATCAATTGTCTCCTTATGGACAATTCACGCGGGAAATCTGGTACAGGCGGTCATAAGCAGGGCGCACGTGAACCGGCTCTTTCAGCGGCACGCGGACGATTTCGCTGCCATCCTCGTGCATGCCGCTGACCCAATCTCCCTGCCGCCGCCAGCGCGGCATAATCATTTCGGATGAACCGAAAAGTCCGAGCAGGCCTGATAAATCTGGATCGTTCGGCGCATTGCGATAAGCCTTGACTGCGTCCGCCACGCCGGGACCGAACATCTGCCGAGTGAATGCCTGTGGCACGTGAATCGGCGGGATGTAGTAGACGTTTGGTTCCAGACCGAGCTGCGGGAAGAGCGGCAGCGCGACCTTGCGAATGTGCACCAGATAGTCGATCGGATTGTCGGGACGCGCATTCTCGGGAGTCGAGATGAATCCGGCCATGCGAATCTTGCCGATGCAGTTCAGGAAGCACTGCGGCTGCAGTCCGGTCTCGATCTTCGGGAAGCAGGCGATACATTTTTCGGACGTGCCGGTCATCGCGTTGTAGAAGACCTTCTTGTACGGACAGCCTCTGACGCATTCCTGGTAGCCGCGACACCGTCCCTGATCCACCAGCACAATGCCATCCTCGGGTCGCTTATAGATCGAACCGCGCGGGCACGAAGCAAGACAAGCGGGATAGGTGCAGTGGTTGCATATGCGCGCCAGGTAATAGAACCAGGCCATGTGCTGGGCCATATGCTCCAACGAGAAGCTAGCGCCACCATCAACCTGACCCGAGCAATCATCTTCGCCGACGTTCGGATAGGCATAATCCTCATCCTCCGGGCGCCAGCCCAGCACGCGTTCGCCCGCCGGGGCTGATTCGAAGATCGTCTGCCCTTCGTAGGTGTGCAGCTTGCGGCCTTCGTATTCGCTGGTTTTCCATTTCTGGCCATCGAGCATCTCGAGCAGCTTCAAGTCCCAGGCAAGGGGATAGAAGCCGTACGGTTTGGTCTCGACGTTGTTCCAGAGCATATATTCCTGACCGAGGCCCGATGTCCACGTCGTCTTGCAGGCCAGGGTGCAAGTCTGACATGCGATGCACTTGTTGGTGTCGAAGACCGCGGCGAACTGCTTCTTGGGCCGGCTTTCCGGATACCAATAGGACATGTCTCTCCCCAGTTGCCAGTTTTGTACACGAGCCATGATTGTTCCTCCGCCTTATCAGTAGTAGCCCGACCGTGAGGCAGGCTGGTTTGACGTCAGGCCCTTCCTTACGGTCGGGCGACTGACCCTGGGTTACCCATCCTTCTCGCCAACAAATTCGCCTGCGAGATACTTCTGCATTGCCTTCGATTCGTATTTCGGCCGGATGCCCAGCTCAGCCGGACGCCAGAGTTCGTGACCTTCGATGCCTCCTGGTTCGGCACGCGTGATCTTGACAAAAGATTCGCGCGGCGCCCCGGTCGGGCAATGCACGTCGGGGAGGAACCCCTTGCCGATGGACTGCCCGAACAGCGCTTTGCGCACCAGCGAATCGGTCATCAACGTCGGCTTCAACCAACCGCGCGTCGCCGACTGATGCGAGCCGGAACGGAACATCGCCTGATAGTTGGTGCGCGGATTCTTCGCCAATCCGTCGGGACGCTCCTTCTGCCCCTGCATTGAGCCCGGAGTTGTGGTGTACATGTTGAACCACATTCGCGTCACGCCGCGTGGCGTGCCCGGATAGTATCGGGCGCGGCAGAGCAGTCGCGCGATTTCATAATCACGCTTGTTCGTTTGCCAACCGCGGAACGGGCGGTCTTCCGGGTCGGCGTCAATCCAGACGTAATCGCCATCCTGCACACCCAGTTCGCGGGCGTCCGTCGGATTAATGTCAACATAACCTTCCGTCACGAACGGCATGCGTTTGTCACGTCGGTAGAGATCGCCGAATGGCCCAAACAGCACGGCAATCATGTCAACATCAACCGGCGTGGTGTGCGATCCGTGACGGTACTTCGGCGTGTGAAAGATGAATTTGAATCCCTGCTTCATGAGCGGATGGGATGTCTTCTTCGCTTCCTCCCACGTCAAGACTACGTTACGGCCGCATCGCGTCTCGCACGACAGGTCATCGCGCTTGACGCCGTAACTTTCAGGGCTGGCAGGGCGCATTGCTTCGTGTTTCGGCGCGATGATGATGTTCGGCTCGTAGAAGGTCGAATCGATCGGCTCACGGTGGACTGGCAGATTCTCGCCCGCTTCGATGAATTCGTTCTCCCCGCGGTACATCTCCAGCCGGCCGCTCTTGGTGTACCACGGCGTCGAATCGGTGACCTGGTCAAAGCCAACAGCCTTTGGTGTCGTGCGACTGTTCATCAATGCAGGCACTCCCTGGAGCGCCTTGGCTTCCAGTTCTGTGAACTTGTAACCCTTCGTATTGGTTGAAGTGTCAAGCACGCGTTGCAGATAGACATCGGTCCGCCCTTCGCGGACGAACTTCCAGTAATCGTTGAAACGCCCGTCACCCGTTAACTCGGCTAGTTTCGAGGCGACCAGCGGGAACACTTCGATATCACCCATCGTGTTGAAGATGCGTGGAATTGGCGTGCGCGGAAAGACCACAAGGAACGGATTGGAGATCGAAGCCGTCATATCCGGGTGCTTCAGCTCCGCCCACGAATCAACGCCAAAGACCACATCCGCCCATTCACACGACGCCGTCCACCACCATTCCTGTACGGCGATCATCTCGATACGAGGCAGGACGTTGATGACTGTGTTGTAGTGCCACTTGACGTTACCCAAAATCGAATTGGCATTGGCGAACCACATTGATTTCGTCGGTGTTGGAATGTGCGTCGAACCTGTCAGCAGCTTGTTGCCAACCCGCAATGGATGATCTTCGTGGTTGTAGTAATGTGCCGATTCGGCCTTCCAGTATTGCCGGGGTCGCGCCGGCTTCGCCGGATCGAGTTCGATGTCGAATGGATTCTCGTTAATGTACTGGGGACAACCATTGAAAAGAGCGACGCGGTAGTTACCCGCGAATGAACCAACATTGCCTCCGATGCGACCGACGTTGCCCGTCAGAGCCGCCAGCAGAAAGATGTCGCGGTCTTTGTTGTCGTTGTTGAAGAACTGATTCGGCCCCATACCGACGGCGAAGAGTGTCGTGCCAGGCTCTTTGGCGAAAAGGCGCGCCAGTGATTCGACCGCCGCCGCAGGTGCCCAAGTGATCTCCTCGACCGTCTTCGGGTCGAAATGAGCCGCGTATTCCTTCACCAGATCGAAGACCGGACGGCAACGGACCTTCTTGCCATCGGCCAGCGTCACTTCGATCGACCCTTCGAGCAGCGCGTCGCCGACGGTCGATTTCTTGCCGACCTCGTCACGCGTTAACAGCCTGGGCGCATTGGCGGCGCGATCCCACCAGACGTAATCGCCCCAATCGGCGCGCATCTTCTCGGTGATGATATTCTGCGTATCCTGCGCGCCCGGAGGCGGCTCCTTCTCGCCCGCCTTGAGGACGTGTGTCTGTTTCAACTCTCCGGGCGGCTGTCCGAAGACATCCTCAGCGCGCAGGCATTGCAACTGGTCCATGCGCACCAGAACTGGCAGGTCCGTCCATTGCCGGACGTATTCCTTATCCCAGAGATTCTCACGCAGGATCACGTTCGCAAGGCCGAGCGCCAACGCGGGTGTCGTGCCGGGACGAACGACTACGACGTCATCACCTTTGCTTGAGGTTGAGGAATACTCACAGGCGATCACCACGACACGTGTACCTTTCAACCGCGCCTCGGTCAGCCAATGGGCATCCGGCATCTTCGTCGAGATCCAGTTCATGCCCCAGACCACGACGGTCTTGGAGTGCTCAACCGCTGAAAGGTCGAACTCGACCGTCTGCTGGCCTGTGACCATCGGATGGCCCGGCGGCAGATCGGTGTGCCACGAATAATTGTCGAAGCCTTTGCCGCCGACCGCCTTGTCCGGACCCACCTTGCGAATGTGAGCATCGAGCAGCGCCATCGAGTTGGCTACCCGATAGAGACCGAAGATGCGAGTCATGCCGAGCAGCGGCATGCCACCTCGAAACTTCAGCACCTGCGTGCCTGCCCCCTGCATTGCTTCAATCGTCGCCGGGTCGTAATGCTGATCTTGCAATCGCTTCTTGCCTGCCTCGCCACTGTAGGTTTCAGCGATGTTCTTCAAGGACAAGGCGACGATTTTCGCGGCCTGGTCGTGAGACATCCGCACCCACTCATCACGGGCGCGCTCGAAATACTCTTCGGGCGGGCGACCGTCTTTGCCGCGCGGGAAGCCTGCCTCCACCCAACGTTTGAATCCCGCTCGCACCATGCATTGATTGACTCGACGATCACCATAAAAGCGCCGCGTCAGCGCCAGACCCTTCTGGCAGACGCGCGGATCCCAGCGATGCGTGGTCCCTCTGCCCTCGAGATCTTTCGCCTCCCCATACCGCATCGTCGGCCCGATGCGCGTTATGACCCCCTGCCGTACATAGGCATTGAGCAGACAATTGTGCGTGTCGTTGGGCGCGCAGGTGAAGGTGTATTTCGAGTCGTACTTGAACAGATCACGATAGACACGCTCCCAACCGCGGTCCGGATAGGTCGCCAGCGGATTGGTGATCGCTTCAAGCCCCCAGGCACTCGTCGCCGAAGTGGCCAGCGCGCCGAATCCTGCGGCCGCAACCGTCTGCAGAAAATCACGTCGAGAGAGTTCCTTTTTCATATGGCTTTCCTGAACTGGATGCGAATGCCCGGAGTCATCCGGATACTATGTCTGCCGCCGCTGTCAACCGTGCGACTATCGGCGGGGGTCAATAAGAGATGACGTGCCTGGTTGAGCCGGACCAGTTGCTCATTTCCCGGCCCAGGTACGGATGAACGTGACGATTGCTTCAATTTCAGACTGAACCAGCGCACGCCGCACCGGCGAGGGCTCATTGAAGCCTTTCATTGCGGTGCCGCGCCGGCCTTTCCTGATTGTTTCAACCAGGAATGTGTCGGTCGCTGAAGTGAGCAGAACCTTGTTGCGAAGGGCCGGTCCTTCGCCGCCCTCACCTTTCTGGCCGTGACAGCCAGCGCAATTTGCCGCGAACAGTTTTCCGCCTGCTGTGGCGTCGCCTTTAACCCAACGGGCTGGTGAGGTGTCAACCGTCAGCGCAACGTTGCCACCCATCTCCCGCAAATAAGTCACGACACTTCGAATCTCTTCGGGCCTCAAACCAGCCTCGTTGGCCCACGCGGGCATCTTGCGGCCGGGACGTCCCTGCTTGATCGTTTCGGTAATGAGCTCATCCGAAGCCAGTTGCAGGAAGTCCGGCCCGGCGATGGCGGGAAACGGAGGAATACCCGAATAGCGCGCGCCTTTCCCGTCCGCGCCGTGACAACCGGCGCAGATGGCGCCGAAGATGGTCGCCCCATCTGTGGTGAATTCCCGCGCACCAAAGCGCTGCACGTTGATTCGATCTTTGGCGAGATATGCGCCCGGCAGCTCTCGCCGCCGCAGCGAAAGAACATACATCGTCAGAAGGTCAATCTGCCTTTCCGAGAGCCCCATCATCGGCATCTGCGATCCGGGAACCACACCCAATGGTGAGCGGAAGTGCTCACCCAGCCAGTTCGACAAGTTTCGGTCGCCCGGTACATTCGCGAAATCAAGCTGCCCGGGGTCCCTCTCACCGCTGCGCGAAAGGTCTGGGCCGGCATCGCCGCCCAAACCGCTGACTTTGTGGCAACCGATGCATCCGGAGGAGAGAAATTGAGCTTTGGCTTCGATCAGTTTGGGAGCACCGACGCGCGTCGCGAGGAAATTGATCAATGCGGCGCGCTCAGCATCACTGATCGTGCCGAAGGAGTCTCTCCACGGGCCCGCACTAACCTGTTCGTGCTTTTGAAGATGCTCCTCGTACCAGTGCGGGTTGAAGCCCTTTACCCCAACGAATGACAGGTCCGGCCCTTCTATCCCTCCACCGCCCGGGCGAAGCGTGCCGCCGCGCCCGTCAACACGATGGCACGCCAGACAGTCGAGCCGTTCAAAGGTGCTGCGGCTTTTCTCGAAGGCAGCAAAACCGGGTACGTTGTTCGCGGCGTGACACGTGCCACAACCTGCATAGGCGTATTTCATCGGCAGCATCGGTTGGGGCCAGAAATGCACATTGCCGTGGGCGTCGGCCTTCTCGGTCGCGAGTCCCTGGCCGCCGTGACAAATCGTGCACCCAAATTCTGCCGTTGGATGCACCACCGGTTTGTGCGCGGCGGCAAGCGGTGAGCCCGTCATCTCGGCTTCGCCGCTTGCCATCCCGATGTGGCAGGAGACACAGCGGTCAGAGATATTCAGACCCGGATTGACGATCTGCCGCAGACGCACGTCAACGGGACCCTCCGTCGAACGGGAGGCCTGCTGCACGACCCGCCACTCTTTGCCGAAATGCTCCTGTCCGGCGGCGATCACCAACAGTGCGAACACCCCCACG
>JANNRD010000281.1:0-3131 GCA_031401095.1 Acidobacteriota bacterium | reverse complement strand
CAACGCACCCGCTGGCAGCGTTGCCGGTGTGATGGCGATGGCCGGACAAGTGACGCTCAGCGAGTAGGCCCGTGTGCCGATACAACCATTCGCGTCCGTTGCCCTGACGGTGAAACTGAAGGTCCCACTCTGCGTCGGTGTACCCGACAGAACTCCACTGCTATTTACCGTCAACCCATTTGGCAGCGTTCCGGCGCTCGCCACGAAAGTGTAGGCACCCGAGCTGCCGGTTGCCGTCATTGTCTGATTGTAAGCGGCCCCGGTCGTCGCAGCGGGCAATGAGGTCGGCGAGAGAGTAATTGTCGGGCAGACTGAGAAACTTGATGTCTGCACGTCTCCACACCCAATCCGGCTGAGAGTAAGCGGGCCGGTGACGGCGCCCGAAGGCACCTTCGTTGTAATCTGAGTTGAGCTGCCGACCGTAAACTGCGCGTTGGCATTGCTCGTGAACCTGACCTGCCTGACACCGGTAAAACTGGTGCCGGTGATGGTCACGCTCGCTCCCACTACATCTCTCGCAGGGCTGATCGCCGCGATAGTTGGACAGGTGATGACGGTGAAATTGACCTCGACATCCGGGCACCCGGCCTTGCTGATTGTCAGCGGACCCGTGACTGCGCCAGCCGGGACCGACGTCGTGATTTGAGTGTTGCTGTCGACGCTGAAAGTGGCGGCGACATTGCTTGCGAACTTCACGCTCGTGACTCCGGTGAGGTTGGTGCCGGTCAGCACGACGCTGGTTCCAACAGGACCGATTGAGGTGCTCGCGTTACTGACGTACGGACAGCTTGAGCCACAGCAGGGCTGCGATTGACTGCGGATCTCGAGTTGCCAGCAGCCGAGAGCGCCGCTGTCCACACCCGTGTCATCGGTGATGCGCAACCACCATGTCCCTTTCATGAACCTGCCGTTGAAGTCCGCGAGCGTTCCTTCCGGCCTGAAAGTCCCGGCAAACGGTGCGCCGCCAGCCGTGATCGAAGCTGGAGCCGAGTCATCAAAGACCGTCAACGCTCCCGTGCAGTTGTTTGCCCCGCTCCCATAGTTGTTGCCGGAACCGCCGTTATCGGTTGAGAGCTCGACAGTCGTGCCGTCCGGCCCAACCAGGAACATATCCAGGTCGCCGTCATAACTATGGTCGATGCGAACGCGGACATTGACGTCGCGCACGACGCCAACATCCGTGATCGTGATCGGCACTTCGATTGTGCCGGCGTCCGGAATCGCAACGGCCGCGCCGGAGTAGCTGTAGTTGGCCGTCGTCGAAGGGCCAACCGCATTCGTGAAACTCACCGTGCCGAGATTCGTGCCCCCGTCCTGCAAATTCAGTGTCATCGTCATCGTGCCAGCACACGCAAGCATCGGGTCGGCCGTGAAACTGAACGATTGACTCGATGAGGCACCTGGCGCGAGAGCTCCGTAGGTCTGCGCCCCGCTTGGCGCCGTGACGCCACCCCCGGTCTGGAGAGTGGCAACCAGATTGCCGAGCGGTTCTGTGCCCGCGTTGCTCAATGTGACGTTGACCGTCACCACTTCTCCCGGATCGATTGCCAGATTGGCGACAGCACAATTCTCCGCAGTGAGCGTCGCACTGTTCCCGAAAATGTTTCTCGGTGCGAGCGTGGCACGGATTGCAAAGTTGCCTGCGAACGACGAACTGATGTCGTCGAGCAGCGAGTAGGCTCCACCATTCGCTGAAAGATAAGACCGTCGTTTCGGCGATGAATCATCAATCAGGACCGGCAGCCGGCCGGAGGAATGCGAAACGCAATAGCCAACCACAAAATCGCCCGACGTCGCTACCAGCGGCGGAACCGCATAGAGTGTCATCTGATCGAGGGTCTGGACCGTGGTCGTCAGCGTCCGGAACCCAACCCCACTGACATCGGGGCCACCGCCCACATTGACGCCATAAATGATCGTCAGCGGTGTACCAATGGGTACTCCAAATGAGCTCGGGAATTGAGCGGCCACTCCGTTGATCGCGGCTGGATAGCGCGAAGGGGTCAGTCGATTGACTGCGCATAGCGTACCTCCCGAAGTTAGTCCGATGGCATTCTCGAAGGCGCCGTCATCAACCGCGAGTACCTGAGTACCCCCTTGTGTGACCGTCAATACCGTTCCTGCAATAAGCATGGTGCCGGCGCGCTCCAGCCCCGTGTTGGCCGCTACCGAATAGCTGACGCTCCCGTTTCCAGTTCCGCTGCTCCCGCTGGTGATCGCAATCCACGGAACATCGCTGCGAGCCGACCAGGCGCACCCGCCATCTGTTGTGACATTCGTCATACCGGGCCCGCCACTCTGGCCAACCGACTGCATCGCGGGAGTGAGTGCGAAGTTACACACAGTTGTCGGAAGTGCGTTGACCGCAGCATCGACACGAATGCGCGGCTTAACCGTGCCGTTGCGGGCATCTGTGATTGGCAGTCCCGTGTTTGTCAAAGCCTGAAGGACCTGCGCCACTGAAGCGCCCGCAAATTTTGACTTGAGCACGGCCCATGAGCCGGCCACGTGCGGCGCTGCCATCGAGGTGCCGCGAAAGGTATCGAAGATGCCCCCGGGAACCGACGAGTTGATGTATTCGCCCGGGGCCAGGAGACTAAGAAACGGGGTTCCATTTGAAAAACTGGACACAGCATCGACCGTTGAGCCGCCACTCCCGTCACCCGTCGAACCAACGCTGATCGACGAAGAGACACACGCCGGGCTACTGATGGCTCCATTGCTTCCGCCATTGCCTGAGGCCACCACTGTTGCGATTCCAAGCGATCGCAGGTTATCGATCGCGGCTTTGTACGCAGACCGTGAAGCATCGCAATTGCTGCTAAAGACGCCTCCGCCGAGACTCATGTTGACGGCAGCAATGTTGATACTCCCGGCCAACTGCTGGACGCGTTGCAGGCCGAGAATGATGTCGGAATCGAATGCGCCGGTGCAGTCCACGGAGCTCGTACACCCGTTGACGCGCGAAAAGACCTGGATAGCAACGATGTTCGCATCCCTCGCGACTCCAGAGAAAGTCGCTGACTTTCCCGCGGCGATGCCCGCGACATGCGTTCCATGCTCGCATCCGGCAACAGGGCAGTTGACTCCTGAACCGGAGTCCGTAGACTGCGCAACGCCACCGGGGCAAA
>JANNRD010000280.1:0-9381 GCA_031401095.1 Acidobacteriota bacterium | reverse complement strand
CAGAGACACAGAGAAAGCACAGAGAAGAACAAGAGGGGTTGGAGAGCCTCTCCACTCTCCTGATTCTTCTCTGTGCTGTCTCTGCGTCTCTGCGCCTCTGTGGTTCTTGCCTTTCTGTTGTAAGCCTTTGCGAAACTGAAGCACTACCCCGCTTATCTTTTTATTGACATCTCTCGTTGTTGACCCTACCATCGTTTTCTAATTGCAACTTGGTGTGAATGCCGCCCCGCTTTGGCAAACGAGCATCGCGGGGCCTTCCTTTATGATGTTACTGGATGCGCGGTTGGGAGGCGCTCGTGGTCGGGTTTTGATATGAAGTCAAAGAAGAGAGTGGGAATCCTGGGGGCGACTGGATTGGTGGGCCAGCGTCTCGTCCATATGCTGCGGAGTCACCCGTACTTCGAAGTGACCGCGCTTGCCGCATCGGACCGCTCAGAGGGGAAGACCTACGGAGAAGCCTGTAAATGGAGGATGCCGTTTGAGATGCCCAGCT
Organism: Acidobacteriota bacterium; assembly: GCA_031401095.1. Lineage (GTDB taxonomy): Bacteria > Acidobacteriota > Blastocatellia > RBC074 > RBC074 > JANNRD01. Next base: position 8,888 of record JANNRD010000280.1, on the reverse strand, counting down.
CAATCGCGAGCATGGCGGTTCAGACCTGTACCCCTCCCCTGGACTGCGACATCGTTGTCTCCAGTCTGCCGTCCGATATCGCGGTTGAGGCCGAAGCGGCATTCGCGGCTGCCGGATATCCGGTGATCAGCAATTCCTCGGCGTACCGGATGCACGAGGATGTGCCGCTCGTCGTCCCTGAGATCAACCCGGAACATCTGGACCTGATTCCTGTTCAGCGTCGCAAGCGAGGTTACGATCGCGGGTTCATGTTGACCAATCCCAACTGTACGACGATTGCCCTTGTCCTGGCTCTCGCGCCTCTCGCTCGGCGATTTGGACTTGAAGCGGTCATGGTGACGTCGATGCAGGCGATTTCAGGGGCCGGGTATCCCGGAGTTGCCTCGATCGATATCACAGACAATGTCATGCCACACATCGTTGGCGAAGAAGAAAAGGTTGAGACTGAACCGCAGAAGATCCTCGGCCGGCTGGTCGGAGAGAGAATCGAGGAGGCATCGTTCAAGGTCAGCGCACAGTGCAATCGCGTCAACGTTCAGGATGGTCATCTCGCGTCAGTGCGCGTCAGGCTCGCCCTGCCTTCGACGGTTGATGACCTGATCGAAGCCTTTGCCTCGTTTCGAGGCTTGCCTCAGGAGCTGCGCCTGCCCAGTGCCCCGATGAGACCGGTCGTTGTTCGCAGGGAGCCGGATCGACCCCAGCCGCGGCTTGATCGAGATGCTGAGAACGGAATGGCCACGGTTGTCGGGCGGATCTCAAAGGACACGATCTTCGACTACAAGTTTACATTGATTGGGCACAACACGATTCGCGGAGCAGCGGGGGCTGCCCTGCTCAATGCCGAACTTCTTGCAGCTCGAGATTTGATTTAAGCCGATGCAGATTGTCATGAAATTCGGCGGCACATCCGTCGGGACCACTGAGCGCATTGATGAGGCCGCGCGCCTGGTGGTGAAATCCATGAGTGATGGTCACCGAGTCGTGGTCGTGACCTCTGCGATGAGTGGTGTCACCAACCGGTTGATTGCGGCTGCAGAGGCTGCGGCGCGCGGGGATTGGCAACCTTCCCTGCGGGAGGAGCTCCTCGAACAGCACCAGGTCGTCGTCGATACCTTGCTCAGAAACGACAACGAACGACGACAGGCAGTGCTCGCTGCGGTCGCCGAGAAGTTGGACCGCTTCGAGAAGCTCTGTTTTGGCTTGTCGATGGTGCACGAACTGACGCCGCGGTTGCTTGATGCGATATCCGGTACCGGAGAGATGCTGGCAGCACCGGTCCTCGCGGGAGCGATAGCCGCACAAGGAGGGAATTCCGAAGCCATCGAGGCGACCGAATTGATCGTCACGAATGACCGGTTCGGCTCGGCGGAACCTCTGATGGCGGAGACGCGAATCAAAACGCGAGCGCGTCTGCTTCCTCTCCTTGAACGTGGAGTCTCACCGCTTGTCACCGGCTTCATCGGGGCAACTGCGGAGGGGGTGACGACGACCCTCGGAAGGGGAGGCTCAGATTATTCGGCGGCGATTGTCGGCGCCGCGCTCGACGCGGATGAGATCTGGATCTGGACCGACGTCGATGGTGTCATGACGGCAAACCCGGCGGAAGTGCCGGAAGCGAGAACGCTCCGCGAGATCTCGTACAGCGAGGCTTCCGAACTGGCATACTATGGAGCCAAGGTCCTGCATCACAAGACGATTCTGCCGGCCTACAATCGGCGCATTCCTCTGCGGATTCTCAACAGCTTCAATCCAACGCACGCGGGTACGCGGATCACGATCGAGGGGCGCCCCTCATCGCGTGGCGTCAAGGCCGTCACCTCAATCCGGAATGTCAGTCTGATCACGATCGCCGGAAAGGGCATGCAGGGAGTTCCCGGTCTTGCGGCGAAGACATTTGCCGCGGTCGCGGCCGAGCGAGCCAACATTCTGATGATCTCCCAGGCATCATCAGAGAATAATATTTGCTTTGTGGTCAGCAACGCCGAGGTCCCAAACGTTCTCCGAGCCCTGCGCCACGCGCTCGAGCTTGACCTCCTGCTCGGTCACATCGAAGACATTACGAGCGATGACTCGATCGCAGTCGTCGCGGCGGTCGGCGATCGAATGAAGGGCCAACCGGGGATTGCCGGTAAAGTCTTCGGCGCGCTCGGCGAAGCTGGCGTCAATGTCATTGCCATTTCGCAGGGATCATCCGAGCTGAACATCTCGCTGATCGTTGCCGCCAATGAGGCCGTTGCTACGGTTCAAGCAATTCATCGGGCTTTCGAGCTCGAGAGTCCTGCCCAACCCTGAGTCAGAGTATTCCCCCTATGTTCAGTGCTCAGCTCCAATGTATCGAGACTGACTGCGGCTTGGTCTTTCCGATCGAATCACGCCTCTATACCTGTCGTCAGTGCGACGGGCTTCTCGATGTTGTCTATGATCTTGAAGGGGTCGATCCGAACCGGCTTGTTGCAGCCTGGGCGGATCGTCGCGCCAGTCAGGCACCGATCGATCGCAGCGGGGTGTGGCGTTATCGTGAACTTCTTCCACCGGCTGACGATTCCGAGATCGTGACGATGATCGAGGGGAATGCACAGCTTCTCGATGCGCCCCGCTCGGCCGAGTTTGCCGGTCTCAATCGCCTGACCGTCAAGCACCTCGGCTTCAATCCGACTGGCTCCTTCAAGGACCTCGGAATGACTATTGGCATGACCCAGGCGGTGCGGCTTGGCGCCCGCAGCGTCGCCTGCGCAAGCACGGGGAATACCTCCGCTTCAATGGCTGCCTATGCTGCTCGCGCCGGGCTCAAGGCTTTTGTCTTTGTCCCGGCGGGTCAGATCGCAACGGGTAAGCTGGCGCAGGCGCTTGATTATGGCGCGCGGGTTCTGCAGATCGATGGAGACTTTGATGAGGCGATGGCGCTAGTCCGCGAAGTGACGCGCGAGACAGATCTGTACCTCCTCAATTCAGTCAATCCGTTCCGCCTCGAAGGGCAGAAGACGATAGCTTTCGAGCTGCTGCAACAGCGTAACTGGCGCGTGCCCGATCGGATTGTCGTCCCGGGCGGTAATCTCGGGAATTCGTCGGCGATCGCAAAGGGTCTGAGGGAGCTTGTTGATTGTGGGATCATCGCGCGCGTGCCACGACTGACGGTCATCCAGGCCGAGGGAGCCAATCCACTCTACCGGATGTGGAAGACAAATGCGGAGAGGCTCGAGCCACTCTCCGGTGCCTCGACCCTGGCGACAGCCATCAAAATCGGCTCGCCGGTCTCGTGGAAGAAGGCGAAACGTGGACTTGAGTGGAGCCACGGAGAGGTTGAACAGGTCAGCGAACAGGAGATTGCGGATGCGAAGGCGCTCATTGGCCGCGACGGCATCGGGTGCGAGCCCGCTTCAGCCGTCACCGTCGCCGGCATCAGGAAGATGGTTCTCGCTGGCCAGATCGATCCGGCTGAAGATGTCGTCGCAATTCTCACCGGTCACGTGCTGAAAGACGCTGACTACACGGTGCAGTACCACAGCGGCAAACTCACCTTCAAGACCCAGACCGGAGTCGAGAGATCGATTGTTCCACACTTTGGAAATCAGCTGATTCAGGTCCCGGCCGACCCCGCAGCGATCGTTGAGATGTTGAACAAGTAGCCCGCAACCAGTCCGTCATTGCTTCGAGGGAGCATTGGGCAGGAGGGTGTCGACGAAAAAAAACGGCGCCTCGAAGCGGGTGTCCGTATTTCGAGGCGCCTTGGCTGAGGAGCTAACTCTGAGGATCATCTGATCTCGCACTGGTGAAGAGGCGCGATCTCAGTTCCTCTGGCTCATTAGTCGAGGACGACCGTGACTGTTTCCGGCTCAGCGAGCATCGCCAGGTGACGGTCCGGCCGACTGTTGATGATCTTCCGTTCAGCGCCGCTGACGGGGAAATTCACTCCCGCCGTCTCGCCCTTGGCCCACATCTGCCCGAGAAAGTACTGCTCACCATAGCGCCGGAAGACAAGCTTGGTCTTGTCTGACTCGGTGTTGCCAACACGGATATTCGTGAGCACGAAAGCGGCCTTGCCCTGGTCGCCGCGGATCAGCACCAGACCGGCAGCGCCGGACTTTGCGATGGTGTAACGTCCTGCCGACATCTGTTGACTACCAACGCTGAAGTTGAACGGTACCGTTGCCTTCACCAGCGGCCGGCTCTGTGCGATTGCTGAAGAAGCGACGGCGGCGACGAGCAGGCTCAGTGTCACGATTGTTCTGATCATTTCTTTTTTCATCGTACCCTCCTAAAGGTTTCTCTCGAGGTTGGGTCGCTTGCGCCGCTGAATTGTGGCTCGCGCAACCAATACTTCCTCATCAGCTATGTTCTGTGCGATCATCCTGACCGCGTTGTGCCATTTTATTAACAAGCGCCGTGCCACGTTGTCGGGAGGCTGCTGTCGAAGGCTTGAACTCATTGCAGACGAATGAGATACGGTACGATTGTGGCTGTCCGAGAGCGGCACAACCGATGGCTCGGTTCTCGAGAACCCTATCTTATGAGATAGGCGGCTATCCGATCAGATAGACCCGGACCAACGAGATGACCTCAAAGGAACCCGAACAGCCCAAACTGGCCAAACTCGCGAACCTGCCAAGGCTCCCAAGGCTGATAGTCGTGGCTGGCCCGATCAAAGGCAGTGAGATACGGGTGGGTGAGTCGGGGTTAACAATTGGCCGCGAGGCGGCAAACGACGTGTGTCTTCCCGATTTGTCTGTCTCCAGACGTCACTGCTCGATCGAGGTAAATGAGGGTCAGTTGGTCCTGCGGGACCTCGAGAGTTTCAATGGGTGTTTTGTCAATGGCATTCCGATCACAGAGCGTCAGCTCGAAAACAACGATCGGGTTGTCATCGGCGAAACACACTTTCTGGTCGTCTCGGACGAGATGGACGAACCGTCTTCGTTCAGCGCCGTCGAGCTGGACGAGGCGATAACGCATACGCAGGAAACGGTGCAGTTGCGTCAGGAGGACATCCAGTACTACCGTTCCGAGAAGGTTCTCTCTGATCTGCCATCGAGCGCTCGCCTGGCACGCGATCTCAACGCGCTCTTCAGGATCAGCACGGCGATGAGCGCGATTCGCAGCCTTGATGGGCTTGTTCGCGAGCTCTTTGAGCAGATTCTCGCGGTTGTCCCGGCAGAGTCAGGGGCGATTCTGCTCGCTCGTGATCAGGTCGCCGACGAACAGTTTGAGTTGGACAGGAGCTTTGGATGGGATCGAAAAACCGGGGCTGGGCGTCCGGTTCAAATCAGCCGAACGGTTGTTCGCAAGGTGCTCCACGAGGGCGTGTCAATTCTCAGCAATGAGGCGCCCGAGAAGACGCCATTCGACGCTCTCGCAAGTCTGACCGCGCTCCAGACGCGATCGCTGCTGGCTGTGCCGGTTGTCATCGGTGAACGTCGAGAGGGCGTCATCTATCTGAGTACGAGTGACCCCGCAAGCTGTTTCGATGAAGGGCACCTGCGATTGGTCGCGGCCATCGCCGGGATCGCCGCCGTTGCCATCGAGAATGTTCGCCATCTTGACTGGCTCGAAAGTGAGAATCGGCGGCTGGTCGAAGAGATCAACATTACGCACAGCATGGTTGGCGAAAGCCCGCGACTTCGCGAGGTCTGCCAACTGATCGCCCGCGTCGCACCCTCTGACTCAACCGTTCTTGTTTACGGTGAGAGCGGAACAGGTAAGGAGCTGGCGGCCCGCGCGATCCATCTCAACAGCCTACGTGCCGCGAGACCGTTTGTCGCGATCAACTGTGGCGCCCTGAATGAGGGTCTTCTTGAGAGCGAACTCTTCGGCTATGAGAAGGGCGCATTCTCTGGTGCGAACATTCAAAAGAAGGGAAGGCTCGAGGTTGCCGATGGCGGCACTGTCTTCCTCGACGAGCTGGGTGAAATGCCCCCGCCGCTTCAGGTGAAGCTGCTGCGCGTGCTTCAGGAGCGTGAGTTCGAGCGCGTCGGAGGGACGAAGACAATCAAGACCGACATTCGGCTGATCGGGGCGACCAACCGTGATCTCGAAGCTTTGATCCGGGAGGGGAAATTCAGAAAGGATCTCTATTTTCGTCTCAATGTCGTTACGCTCAACATGCCGCCGCTCCGCGAGCGACGCGAGGACATTCCTTTGCTTGCCAAGTATTTCATGAGCAAGTATGCGGACAAATGCAATCGCGCCGTTAAAGGGATCACATCCGAGGCTGGAAAGTGCCTGCTCGACTACGATTGGCCCGGTAATGTCCGCGAGCTCGAGAATGTGATCGAGCGCGCAGTCGTTCTCGGGACAAGCGATCGCATCCGCCCCGAGGACCTGCCCGAAGCTATTCTCGACTCGATTCACGATACGGAGATATCAACCGGCGCCGCCGGCACCAGATTCCATGAAGTGGTCAAAGAGGCCAAGAAGCGGACGATTCTCGACGCGATCGACAAGGCGCAAGGGAGTGTCACCGACGCCGCGAAATTACTCGGCGTCCATCCGAACTATCTCCACCGACTGCTTCGCAATCTCAATCTGCGGGCTGATCTGAAGAAGTGAATTGTCCTCTGCTCAACTGAGGAATGACGATGAAATCGATCAAAACGACGGCCATCATTCTATGTCTCATGACCATGAGCTGTCAGCGCGCTGAACCCACGCTTCAGACCGTTCCGTCAGCGGTTGCGCCTGGTGTCGAGCGCGACACCCATTCATTCTCGAATCCTGAGAAGATCAAGGTCAAGCACGTGGATCTTGACATTGAGGTTCTCTTTGATCGCAAGGTGCTCAAAGGGACGGCGACGCACAAGCTGGAGCGCCTGCCAGATGCAGCCTCATCACCCTTGATTCTCGATACACGAGGGCTCGTCATTCAAAAGGCCGAGACATCGAGTGACGGTGCCAGCTTCCAGCCAACCGAGTTCTCGATCGGAACCGCTGACGCGAACCTCGGTGCACCGCTCGAGATCAAGCTGCCGGCGACGGCGACCTGGGTCCGCGTGACCTATGAAACCAGTCCCGACGCGGCGGGCCTGCAGTGGCTCGACCCGCAGCAAACGGCGGGTAGGAAGCACCCCTACTTGTTTACCCAGTCCGAGCCTATTCTTGCCCGGAGCTGGATTCCGCTGCAGGACACGCCCGGTGTCCGGATCACCTACTCGGCGCACGTCCGCACACCTGCGACGTTGCGGGCAGTCATGAGTGCGAGGAACAACCCCAAAGCCCCCGTTAATGGCGATTACCGGATGCAGATGACCGAGTCGATCCCATCGTATCTGATCGCCCTGGCGGTCGGAGACATCGCGTTCCGGAAGATCGGAGCCCGCACCGGCGTCTACGCAGAACCATCCGTGGTGGAAGCAGCCGCGCGTGAGTTCGCCGACACGGAGAAGATGGTTGTGGCCACGGAGAAGCTCTACGGACCATACCGTTGGGAGCGGTACGACATTCTGGTTCTGCCGCCGAGCTTTCCGCTCGGGGGGATGGAGAATCCCCGGCTGACTTTCGCGACACCAACCGTGATTACGGGTGACAAGAGCCTTGTCTCGCTTGTTGCTCACGAACTTGCGCACTCGTGGTCTGGCAACCTGGTGACGAATGCGACGTGGAGGGACTTCTGGCTGAACGAGGGTTTTACGACATATCTTGAGCGCCGGGTGGTTGAGGAGGTCTATGGCAGGGCGCGCGCCGAAATGGAGGCAGTCCTTGGCCGTCAGGATCTCGAACGCGAACTGACGACCCTGCCTGATCGCGATGAGATATTGCATGTCGATCTCGCCGGCCGGAATCCGGATGATGGCTTCACGCAGTTGCCGTATGAGAAGGGAGCGCTCTTTCTGCGACATCTTGAAGAGACGTGGGGGCGGGCGCGGTTCGATGCATTCCTCAAGGGCTACTTTGATCATTTCGCATTTCGAAGTATTACGACCGTGGACTTCGTTGCGTATCTAAAGGCGAACCTGCTCAACCTGGATCAGCAACTGGCGGTCAGGGTCCCTCTCGATCAATGGCTCTACCAGCCAGGTCTTCCGGAGAGTGCGCCCAAACCCGCCTCCGACGCCTTTGCTAAAGTTGAAGAGCAAGCAAAGGGCTGGCTCAACGGCAAGCAAAAGGCGTCTTCTCTCAAGACGGCTGGCTGGACAACTCAGGAGTGGCTTCATTTTCTGCGATATCTCCCCGCGCAGGTAACCGTCGAGAGAGTGGCGGAACTCGACGGGGTATTTGGTCTGACGCGGTCCGGCAACTCCGAGATTGCGCATCAATGGCTGCTCATGGCGATTCGGAACAAATACGAGCCCGCGATGCCGCGTTTGGAGCAGTATCTGATCGGCATAGGCCGCCGCAAGCTGATCAAGCCGCTTTACGAAGAGCTGGTCAAGACGCCAGAGGGAAAGAAGCGAGCCGAGGCGATCTACCAGAAGGCCCGTCCCGGTTATCACCCGATCGCAGTCGCAACTATCGATCAGGTGATGAAGTTGTAAGAGACAGGGAACGACGTGGAAAACAGCAATTGTGGCAAGGGGCTGCGCGTGTTTTTTTGCTGTCTTTTTTCCTTGACAGATCGACAAGACAGTACTATTGTCCGCTCGTCATTTTCCAGTAACTTATTTCTTCAGCGGATAAGATGTTCAGCCAAGCTCGGTTGGTCCAACTGTAGAGCAAACTGAGCCGAACAGCCATCAGCAGAAACGTAGCCTTAGTTTCTTCAGCCGTCGTGGGGCTTTTGCCAGCGTTTGGCGCTGCACCTACAACCAATAACAGCCGTTCCTCGATCGGGTTCACAGCCGACACCGATTCAAGCCATGAGGATCTTATGCCACCTCTCAGAAAGCTTGCTGTTGTTCTGCTTTGTGTTTTCCTCGCCTACGCGCCAATCCTCGCGGTCTCCCCGCAGGCGAAGGCGG
>JANNRD010000279.1:0-5443 GCA_031401095.1 Acidobacteriota bacterium | reverse complement strand
CGTCGAGTTCCACGGCGAGAATCCCGTCGGCATTGCCAGCGACCTCAAGGGATTGGCTCGGTCAGAAGCAGAGCTACTACAGAAAGCGGCATGGGCGACTGTAAGAGGATAGATCGAAAAGGCGTCTTGCGTTGAGCAAGGAAATCCCTTGCTGGCAGGCCGTCCCCGGTTTCCCGGACTGCTCCTCGAAGAAAAGCTACGCCACTCCAACCAGCCTCAGCCCCTGGACGACACCAACCGCAGAGAGATAGCCGAGTGCGGTATAGAAGAGGAGTTGCAGCCCGACGAAACGGAGAGAGTTCGTCTCCCGGCGGACAACGGCGAGCGTCGACATGCATTGTAGCGAAAAGAAAAAGAAGACGATCAGTCCGAGGATGCTGGCGGTTGTGAACACTCGCTCATCAGTGTTTCCGATTGTGGCCAGGCGCATCTGCTCGAGGAGCCCTTCTTGTCGCTTGTCTTCTTCTCCCGTGACGTGGAAGACAATGGCCAGCGAACTGACGAATACTTCGCGCGCCGCGAACGCCGAGATAAGCCCGACACCAACGCGCCAGTCGACCCCCATTGGTCGGAGTGCAGGCTCAATGACGTGGCCAAGTTGAGCAGCAAACGACTGGTCAAGTGGGGCGGCCGAGATAAGCGACGGGGAGGGTTGGCCAGAGGCAGTCTGCTGTCGCGACCCGGGGCCGAAATTGGTGAGCAGCCAAAGACAAGCGGCAACCACCGCGATTGGCATACCCGCCCGCTTGAGATAGCCCGAAGCCCTCGCCCAGGTCATCCTCAATATCGGCTTCAACTGCGGTCGCCGGTAGATCGGCAGTTCCATCGCCAGTAGAGACGGAGTATGTTTTCTCCTCAGGAAGCGGCCGATCAGTCCGGCGATGAGGGACCCGACCACAAGACTGCTGATGTATATCCCGGCGAGTACAAGACCCGCACGCCACGGCGCATTGCGAGGCAGGACTGCAGCCAGGAGGAGCGCGTAGACCGGAAGCCGCGCACTGCAACTCATCAAAGGCAGAATCCAAATCGTCAGGAGCCGTTCACGTTTTGAAGGGATCGCGCGCGCGGCGAGTGTTGCGGGAATGGCGCAAGCAAAGCCAGAGAGCATCGGCACAAATGATTTGCCGTGAAGGCCGAGCCGGCGCAACGGACGGTCGACGAGGGCCGCACCCCGGGCAAGGTAACCAGAATCCTCGAGCAGTGTCATAAGGAAGAAGAGGATGACGACTTGTGGGAAAAAGACCGCGACGACACCAACGCCACGAATCACCCCCTCACCGACAAAGCGCGCAATCATTCCCTGACCGAGCACCCTTGTGACCAGGTCGCCGGCGATCGTGAAAGCCGAGTCAACAGCATCCATGAGAGGGCTTGCGGCCCAGAAGATTGAGGCGAATAGCCCGACGAGGATGGCAAAGAAGATAGGGAAGCCGAGAAGACGGTGAAGGACGATGCGGTCGATGCGCTCGGTCAGCGGGTCTCCATCGCGGCTGCGCGTGTCTGCCCGAGTTACGGCGTGACTCTCCTGCAGCAGCGCACGCACCCCCTCGAAAGCTGCAACAGGATCAGCCGGCAACTGGGCCAACGCGCTGCGGCGAGCACCCTCTCGCGCGGCTTCTCGAGCCGCCTCGAGCAGCAGACCCGATCCTGTGCCGGTACGAGCGTCTACCGTGACGATCTCGACGCCAAGCGCTGCAGCGAGTTTGTCGACGTCTACAGACTGATGGACGCGCGGCAGCAGGTCCGACATCGTCAGCGCGATGACCACGGGGCGGCCCTGTCTCGCAACAAAACCGGCAAATTTGAGGTGACGATCGAGCTGCGTCGCGTCGACGACGACGATAAAGACGTCGGCGCGGACTGATCGATGACGCCCGCCGATGACGGCTGCGGAGAGTTCTTCCTCGGGGGAAGAGGCATAGGTGCTGTTGAGTCCGGGCAGGTCTACGATGGTCAGAGGTGCCCCAAGGCTGGGCTTTGTCCGACCCTGAAGAACGCTGACAGTGACTCCTGGATAATTGCCGGTGCGAAAGCTCCCGCCGGTGAGGGCATTCATCAACGTGGTCTTGCCGGAGTTTGGCAAACCTGCAAGACAGAGGGTGAGTTCGCCGACCGGGGATGGCTGGAGTTCGGTTTCTACAGCACAGTGATCCACGCGGCCTCCTGTCTTCTGAGAGCCAGCCGCGTGCCGCGCAGGAGGACCACGAGAGGATCGCCGAGAGGGGCCGCCTGGACGATCCTGATCTCCGCCCCAGGTGTAAATCCGAGGTCGAGCAATCGATCGCAGGCCTCGTCGGGGCCGATCAGGGAATCAACCCTGTGCCAGACACCGTGGACGGCGTCGACAAGGCTCTTGTGATTGGGTTGATGAGCGCGCTTATTGCGCTCTCGAGGAGCATTTTGTGCATTTGGCCGGATCTTCATTTTCGGCCCTCAGAGCAACTCTTCGACATGACGGAATCCCTCTTCGAGGAGGCTGGCGATGTGATGATCATCAAGGGCGTAGTAGGCGATTTTGCCTTCCTTTCGGACTCTGACGAGTCTCATTTGGCGCAGGACTCGGAGGCTATGCGATGCGGTTGATTGCGAAACACCAAGGAGGTTGGCGAGGTCCGAGACGCAGAGTTCCTCGCGGGAGAGCGCGAGCGCGATCCTGATGCGGGTCGAGTCGCCGAGCAATTTGAAGGTTTCGGCAAGCACTTGCACCGCGTCATCCGACTTCATTGCCCGCCGCGCCATCCTGACTCTGCCCGCGTCCACGAAGATTACCTCGCGAGCCTTCGCTGCCTGAATCACCATACTCTCTAACCTCCACTAGAGTGACGGAACGTATGAACACGCGTTCATACGTTCACGACGATATCATTCCAAGGCAAGCAGGTCAAACCCTGGAAGGTGAGGTCTGGAAGATTCCTGGCTAGATCGTAAATGGTTTTTGATTTTCGTAGCGGTAATCGCGCAACCCGGCGCGATACAGGTTGGGACTCTGCCACGGCGGCATACTTGTCTGAATCGATCGATGGAATTTCGTGTAGCTCCCGGAGAATGCACCAGCCTTCCACACCTTCAACAGATTCTCGGTGAAAAGCCCGTTGCGATCGCCGTCCGCTGAGAGCTGATTATCCTGGCAGCCAGAGATAAGCAGGACGCTCGCATTGATCGCTACCTTTTCTCCATCGCGGTTGGTCATCTGAATTCGGTCGTACAAAGCTCGATGCTTCTTGTAGGTCCGTTCCGCAACCCCTTCCGGGAGGGCACGGAAACGCGATGCAACACCGACACCGTGGTAAAGGGCCGCCCGCACGTTGGTTCCGCTGTGACAGCAGTCTGCAAGAACAAGGATGCGGACCCCCGGTGCAAAGTGGGACCAGAGTGCAGACAGCTCATCATCAACAAGCTGGCGATCATAGAGAACGAGGGTCTCGTCCTTCCCGTCCTCTTCGTCGCCATTGCGGTCGGGAACTTGTCCGCCGTGACCCGAATATGTCAGAAGGAAGAAATCGCCAGTCTTCAACTCAGTTGCAGATTTTGTGATGGCGTTGATGAACGCTTCACTGGTGGCCTTTGGCGTTAGTAGTGTGCGAGTCCTGAAGGTCGCGGCCTTCGCGAGTCTTGCCATATCGCGAGCGTCATACTCGCAGGCAAGCAGCTTCCCGTCCCAGCCATCGTAATGTCTGGGATCGACGCGATTGAGTCCGACGTGCAACGAGATACCCCGGGCCATTGCATCCTCCTCCTGTCGCTCACACTCCGCATTCCATCAATTCGGCAGCTTCGGGAGGTGCACTCTGCAACGAAGAATCAATCCCGCACATCTCTGCCTTGGCAAAGTACTCGTCGAAATACGGAAGCATTTCCTCGACTGTGGGCGAACGAAGCACGGCGGTCCGGAGGTGAGCGCCATTTGGAACGCCACGCAAAAACTGGGCTGAGAGCATCTTCATTCGGCCGACGACGCCTCGCTCCGGCATCTCTTCGCGGAGATACTCGAGAAATGCGAGAAGTACTGCGTGGAGCTCCCTTGGGGCCGGCTGGTATCGCTCAAGTCCATTCATCGCCTCCCACGTTTGCCGGAAGATGTAGGGATTCGCGATCGCGCCACGCCCGATATGAACTGCATCGCATCCAGTCTCCTCGAAGCGCCGCATGGCATCCTCCGGTGTCAGGATGTCTCCGCTGCCCGAGACCGGGATCGAAACATGCCTCTTCAATTCCTTGACCAGGTCCCAATCGGCCACGCCCATGTAACCCTGCAGGCGCGTCCGACCGTGCAGCGTCACCATCGAGCCTCCGCAATCCTCGATGAGGCGCGCGACCTCGACGGCGTTGATCGTCGTATCGTCCCAGCCAGCTCGTATCTTGACAGTCATCGGGATTGCAATAGCCCGCTTAACTTCCTTGAGAATGGTCTCGAGTTGCGGCAGGTCGCGCAGCAGATTCGAGCCGCCACCGCCATGGACAACCTTCTTTGCGGGGCAGCCGCAGTTGATATCGACAAAGTCTGCGCCGGCTTCTTCTGCGATCTCCGCTGCCCAGCGCATGCGTTCAGCGTCGTACCCGAAGATCTGGACCGCGATCGGGCGTTCTTCCGTTTTGAAACGCATCATCTGATGCGAGCGCAGATTACCGCGAGTTAGTCCCTCAACGCTGATGAACTCCGTGACGATGAGACCAAGCCCGCCACAGCTCTTGGCGACACGCCGAAATGGTGAGTCCGTGACTCCCGCCATCGGCGAAAGCACCAAAGGCGGAGAAAGCTCCCGGCCGGCAATGCTGAATGATCGAGGATAGTCCAGTTTTGTGCGCATTCCTGTTTTCCGAACAAAGAAATATAGCACAGAGCAAGGACGACAAGGACAGTGCTGCCGGAAGAGAGAAGGGAGGCTCACGCGAAGACGCGAAGGCGCGAAAAGGAAGGGCGACCCCCTTTCTCTCCTTCGCGTCTTCGCGTGAGCATCTTCATCTTCCTCGTCGACCGTCTGGGAGCTAGTTGACGCCCTCCCGGAAAACCATTAGCGTTGAGCTGTGAAAATCGCAAGCGGACAAGAATTGGGCAGGGCGTCGCGCAAGGAAGTAGATGGTGTGATTAACTTCCTTTCCGAGGTCATGAGACTGAAGGCGGTGCCCCGGCTCGGCTGGCTTTTGCGCGGCGTCCGAGATGTCGAGTCGGTGGCAGATCACTCCTTTGGCGTCGCTCTGATTGCCATGCTGCTTGCTGATCTGGGCCGGCGAAGTGGTCTGCAGGTTGATGTTGAAAGGGTCATGCGAATGGCGATTCTGCATGACCTGACCGAAGTGCGAACCGGAGACCTGCCAAGCACAATCAAACGCTACTTTGATCGCGCGACACTCCATTCAGCAGACACTCAGGCAGTCTCTGAGATTCTCGCAGGGCTCGGACCTGAGAGGACTGAATACCTCGCGTTGTGGCGGGAGTATG
>JANNRD010000278.1:0-9485 GCA_031401095.1 Acidobacteriota bacterium | reverse complement strand
CCACCGCTCCTCCGTTCGCCGCAACTCAAGCTCATCACCCGTCTCCAACGCAGCAATCGCACGATGCACACCATGGCCTGCCGAGTAGCGACCCGCGAAACCCAGGTCCACCTCGCGCATCGACAGACGCCTGTACTCCCTCGCCAGTTCCGGGCGCGGCTCCTCCAAATCCATTGCACCGCGACGGAGAATGCTCGGCTCTTCACGCAGGCCCTTTAGAAAGGCCTTCGCTCGATCAAGACTCGCAAGTGTCAGAGTCTTCCTCGCCCGCGTCATCGCTACGTAATACAGTCGCCGCTGAGCATCTGAATCGACACCACCTCTCACCTTCGCCCATCCCCCATCGAGCACGGCGACATGGTCGAACTCAAGTCCTTTCGCCCGATGTGCGGTCAATAGCATCAAGCCAGTCTGCTTTCGTCGCATCTCGCGGCCCCATTCGGCGAGCCAGTCTTCAAAATGGCGGATGGGTAGTTCTTCGCCGTTGGTCTCCAGACCGTACTCCCCAACGGCCTCGCGCAGCGTCAACCACCAGGGTCCCGTCCCCGCGCCATCCAGCCATCCCCCGATCTCCTCGGTATCGGTCAGCTTGGAATCGCGCGACCGCAACCAATCAATCAATTGCTGAGTTTCTCGAAGTCGCCAGAAAGACGTCATCTCTTCGTCAGCCATCTGGGCCGGGATTCCATTGATCTCGCAATACGTTCGTATCGGATTCAGGTACTTCCATTCTCGCGCAATCACTGCCACCCGCGCCCAATCCCAATGTTCGTCAAGTCGAGAGAGTCGGAGCAACTCCGTCATCACCGACACCGCCTGCGTCATCGAATCACGACCCGCCGGAAGAATCTGCACCCTGCCTGTGCCGAGATCGTCAAGTCCTTCCCACTCACCCCCCTTCGCAGCACGTTCACGCATCGCATCAATCACCAGTGAACGTCCAGCCTTCATCCGATCGTTCGTCGGCTCGATGACAGCATTGGCGGCCGCGATCACATTCGCACTCGAACGGTAGTTCTCCGTCAAATAAGCTGGCCTGGCGCCATAATCAATCTCGAACCGCCGGATAAACTCAACCGAGGCGCCCGCGAACTCGTAAATGTTCTGGTCATCATCTCCAACAGCAAAGAGGCTGAGTCTTCGATCTTCATCCTGTTGCGTGCGGCCAGCCAACGCTGAAATCAACTCGTATTGCTCCGGCCCGATGTCCTGATACTCATCAACCAGGATCCAGCGGAAGCTGCCAAGCAGGCGATCGCGCTGCTCGTCCGCCTCCTCCGGCAACAAGTCTTCACCCTTCAGCAGCGCCACCGCCTGTTTGAGCACTTCCTTGAAGCGGTCCTCATCGACCTTCCCGGCCAACTCCGCGAAGCTCGCGCCCGCAAGTCGCATGGCGAGGGCGTGACAGGTCAACACCGTGACGCCCTTCGCATCGTCACCGATCAAGGCTACAAGGCGCCTTCGGATCTCCACAGCTGCATGCCGGTTGTAAGCGAGCGCCAGAATCCCGTTCGGGTTCTCACGCCTCACTCGCACGAGAAACGCTATGCGATGCACCAGCACCCGAGTCTTCCCGGAACCTGGGCCTGCCAACACGAGCACGTTGGTTTGCTCCCGCTCATCGACCACGATTCTCTGCTGAGCGGGGTTGAGCGATTCGACTATTGCACGCCACGATGCCGGAGTGGTCTGAAGGGAGAGCTCCTTATCGCGGTTCGGCAGCCACCGCTTGATGAACTCGTCTCGCGCTTCCGTGAAGTAATCAATCGCCATTTGCAGAGCTTCCGCCATCGTTCTCAACCCCCGCTCGGCGTACTCGGCCATGACGTGTATCTGGACCGTGTGTTCGTCGTAGTGCAATTTCAGCGGCGCGAAATCGGCCTTGACAAAGGAGCGCTTGTCTTCGGCAAGCCGGATGGTCATCGCTGGCCGAAACACCGCGAGCCCCTGGTTCAACCGGATCACGCCCTGTTCGTGCAGCCACATCAGGGCGCGGTCCACTAGCTTCACGGTTTCTTTCACTTGGGACTTGATTATGAGATCTCCGTCGATCACGGCGTGTAGTTTGCCAAGCGACGTCGTTGCCAGGAGGTCAATCCCGCGCGCTCCCGCCGGCAGACTCGCGAGAAGGTGATCGAGCAAACGCTCAGCGCCGGCCCGGCGCAGGTCGGCAGTCCTCCGAAGATCAGGCCAACTCCTGCCCAGCTTGAGTTCGATCGACTCCGCATCGAGCCTTCTGATATGCACGCTGCCAGATCCGCGTCCATCGCCTCGACCGTCCATCGAAAGGCCATTGATGATGCGGCGGAGCTTGTCGGGTACTGCCTCAGCGTAACCGTCATTCTTTAGTTGCTGCGATAAGTGACGCAGCCGCAGCGGCCAGCCTTGACCCTTCCCAAGATCGGGTTCAGCTTGCTCGATCCGGTCGATGAGGGCCCTTTCGAGACGGGTCGTCTCTTCGAAGCGTTTCCTCGAGGATCGCTCGACTCCGGCATGCACAAACGCCGTCAACGTCGTGTCGTTGCTGCAGATCCCCAGTCGCTCGAGATCGTAAAGAACGCGACGAACATCCTCGAGACTCAGACCGAGATCATCTGTGGATATTCCTTCGTCCGCGGCTGCGGACATGAGCTTCTCGACTACCGCGAGTACCTGGCTCCGGAAGGCAGGAGTAACCTTCTCTTTGTCGACCTTCTGCCGAGCTTCAGCCAGGGAACGAACACGAAGTGACGAGGGGAAAATCTGCACGAAATTCTCGTCCCTTTGCACCAATCTGGCTTCTTCAAGCCACGCCACGGCAGTGCGCACTCTCGTGTCATCAGTCGCACCATCGCGCTCGAAACCTCCGTCTGAATCTTCCGCGAGAATCTCGCCGGCCGTTGCAACAACCTCGCCGTTCATTCGCTTTCTGCGATCGAGGTTCCTCAGTGACTTCAGAACGGACTGAATCTCGGTTTGTTTGAGTTGCGAGCGAGCAGACATTCCGAATTGGCGCTCAACATCGTCTTTCGTATAAAGCAGGACGCACCGCGCTGCCTTCAGATCACGCCCAGCGCGTCCTGCTTCCTGAATGTAGTTCTCAAGCGAACCCGGGATGTCCGCGTGGACAACGAGTCTCACATCCGGCTTGTCGATGCCCATGCCAAAGGCATTCGTCGCGACGATGACCCGCAATTCTCCACCGATAAAACTCCCTTGAACGCTTCTCTTCGCATCGGGCGACAATCTACCGTGGAAATGAGCGGCTGCAAGCCCGTTGGCGCGTAGAAACTCGGCCACTTCCTCTGTCTGACGTCGCGTCGCGCAGTAAACGATCGCGCCGCCGGGAATGTCGGGCGGCAGATCCGCAACGACTACCTCATGTATGTGAGCCAGTTTCTCGTACGTTGTCGTAGGTAGCACGACGAAGTCGAGGTTGGTCCGTTGTGCGCCACCATCAAAAGCGGCGATCGTGATGCCGAGCTCCTCACGAAAGTAATCCAGAATATCCGCGACAACATCGGGTTTGGCGGTCGCTGTCAGACACATCACTGGGGGCACCGCACCACCTCCAGCGGTCTCCCTGATGAACCTGCCGATGTAACGATAATCCGGGCGAAAGTCATGACCCCACTTCGAGATGCAATGAGCTTCGTCGATAACCCACGCGCCGATCTCACGCTGTGACAACACGCCTCGGACGCTGCGGTTACGCAGTTGCTCAGGCGAGGTCAGCAGAATGCCAAGGTCGCCCAGCCGAATCTGCTGCAGGACAACAGCTCGCTCCGGCATTGAAAGCAGGCCGTTGATGGCTGCGCATGATGTGATGCCACGAGTCTCGAGACCGGCTACCTGATCGGCCATCAACGCGACTAGTGGCGAGATGACTACGGTCAGTGCGCCCGTCTTCTCGTATCGTGACAATGCCGGGACTTGATAACAGACCGATTTCCCGGTGCCTGTGGGAAGTATTCCGAGGACGTGATCACCGCGCATCGCCGCCTCGACGATGAGTTGCTGAAGCGGGCGTCCATTTGAGTCTTTCGGTTCGGGTCGGAAGGCGCCAAAGTCGAACCAGCGGCGGAGTTCCTTTCGAGCGTCGTGTCGTTCACGGCACCATGAGCAGGCTGGATCGGTGCAGGCAGAATCACGCAATCGCTTCACGATGACAGCGGTTTCGGCGTATTGATGTCGAACCCACGATGGCATGACCGAGTTGCTGCCGGAAACCGTCAGCCAGGCCAGCGTGTAAGCCAACTCCCAGCCACGTTGTTTTGCCTCACTCAGAATGTCCCTCGCGTGCGTGCGGCAGGCAGCGTGCGAGAGGCGCGTCTCAATCGAGATCAGTGCCTCGGCATCTGCAGGCCTAGGCTGGTTACGGATGTGAGCGAACAGTTGATCGAAACCGGAATTGCAGTCATCGATGGTTGTCAGCCAGTGCCAGTCGAGAAGAAGGTCCGGTGTCGTCTGCGCGAGACCCTGCAGCGTTGTCAGTTGATCGCGGAATAGGCGGAGGGCCAGACGTGCGTCGAGTTCGGGATCGTTGACGCGTCCGCGCTTCAGTTGACCGTCCTGATAGTCCTTTACCAGATGGTGGTATGGGTTTTCTGGGGAGGTTAGCGGGTTGAGAAGAAGCGTATCGATTCGCGGTAACTTGAGAAGCTGCAGGTCGGGCCTGGCGGCGGCAAGGTACTTGACATCGAATGCGATGAGATTGTGTCCAAGCAGGAAGGCTGCGCCGGTGGCAAAGTCGTCAAGTTGCGCGAGCGCCGTCTGATGGTCGCTCTTATCGGAGACGTATGATTGACCGGTGTCTCCGCGCACAGCGGCAAAGGAATGGATGCGCGAGTCACGGATGCCTATTTCGAGATCTATCGAGACGCACCGGGACGCAAGATCGAGGGTTCCGGGAGACTGTTTTCCAGAATCACTTTGATCGTTCATGGCGCAGGGTTGCGTTGAGTTCTGAAATCAAGAGGACTGCCCAAAATGATCAGGTCTCAGTTGCAGCAGAAACTCTTCGCAGGGAACACATAGAATCCCGTCACGCACGAATCGCTCCTTGCCGCGATATAGGAGCCAACGCTTGCTCTCCGGAAAGTCTTCACCAAAGGTCTTGAGTCCCCTGAGGTCCTCCACTTGCACCCGCACCGAGTTCTTCACTTCCAGGGCGTGAAGCCCACCTGCGCCATAGACCACGAAATCGACCTCGACTTTCGATCGCGTCTGCCAGTAGTGCAACTTATGATTGCCCTCCGAGTAGTCACACCAAGCTCGAAGGTGCTGGGCAACGAATTTTCAGATTGAACTGGTCGCCGAGTTCACCTGCCATGAATGGGTGTAATGACTTTTGCGCTGCGCGTCCGCCCGAAAGATTGACCACTCCTCGTCGAAGCTTGCGGGTGCTTGAGCCGGTGAGTATGAACTGGACGTCACGCTTCTCCTCGATTAGTAGATGGACAACTTCGAGTAGCTCCGGCAGTTTCTGCACTTCGTCGATAACGACGTGCTGGACCGCAGGCCTCCCTGCGATCAGTTCCCGAAGACGTTCAGGCCGAGCGGAAAGGGAACGTAAAGTCTCTGGTTCCAGCAGATCCACCAGGAGAGCCTGAGGAAAGCACATTCGGGTTAACCACGTCTTTCCGGTCCCACGTGGACCAAATAGAAAGAAGTGACCGGCAGGTGGCGCGAAATATCGCGATGTAGATTCCATTTTGCGACTCAAAATAGCATGTACGCCGCTATTTCATAAGCCAAATTCCATCCAGCAGGTAACTATCAGCGCGGTCTATCCGCCATGGAGGAACAATTGCGAGCAGGTTGACGACACGTCAGCGGCTGACAATCCACCATTGAGTGGTTGATTTTCAGCTACCATGTGGCTAATATCAAGCCATGCTGAAGCGTCACATCGAGGCGACTTTGCGCGAGGCCTTGGCGGATACGCCGGTAGTCCTGCTCACGGGGGCGCGTCAGACAGGCAAGAGTACGCTCGTCGAGAGTCTTGCAGACGCTGGCTGCCCCGCGCGTTACGTGACACTCGATGATTTGACGGTCCTCGCGGCGGCGAAGCAGGATCCGGCGGGATTTGTCGCAGGCCTTGCCGAAGCTGGTGGTCAGGTGGCGCCCGTGATCATCGGCGAAATCCAGCGTGCTCCCGAGCTCTTTCTTCCAATAAAACTTGCCGTCGATCGCAAGCGAACGCCCGGGCGGTTCCTCCTCGCTGGATCGGCGAACATCATGACGCTGCCGCGGATTGCCGATTCGCTTGCCGGCCGGATGGAGACGATCAACCTCTGGCCACTCTCGCAGGGGGAGATCGCTGGCGTCAGAGAGACCTTCATAGATCAATTGTTTGCACCGGAGTTCAGACTGCCCGCTCGAGTCAGGGAGGGACGCGCCGAGTTGATTGCACGCGTCGCGCGCGGTGGTTACCCGGAAGTTCTCAGTCGAGGAACCGAGTCGCGGAGACGCGCGTGGTTTAGGTCATACATCACGACGATTCTGCAGCGTGATGTGCGCGACCTGGCAAACATCGAAGGGCTGACCGAGTTGCCTCGTCTACTGACGCTGCTGGCGGGACGCACCGCCTCGCTGCTCAATCTCGCTGATGTTTCGCGCGCACTGTCGATTCCGCAAACCACGTTGAAGCGCTATCTGGCATTGCTCGAGGCGACGTTCATCGCTCAACCGGTGCCGGCCTGGTCGGTGAACCTGGGTAAACGATTGGTCAAGGCGTCGAAGCTGGCTCTCTGCGATACGGGACTGCTCACCTATCTGTTGGGCGTCAGCGAAGAGCGACTCGCGGAGGACAGCCAGACGTTCGGCCCGATTCTCGAAAACTTCGTAGTCATGGAAATGCGCAAGCAGGCTTCGTGGAGTGAGACGCGTCCGCAGCTCTTCCATTTCCGGACGCACGCGGGTCAGGAAGTGGACATCGTGTTGGAGGGGAGTGCCAGGAAGATTGTCGGCATCGAGGTGAAGAGCTGTGCATCGGTCGGCGCCGCTGACTTGAAGGGGCTCGAAGCGCTCCGGGAAGTGGCCGGTCGCAACTTCAGGCGCGGCGTCATCCTCTACACGGGAGCCGAAGCGGTAAGGTTCAGCGAAGACCTGATGGCGATTCCGATCTCCAGACTCTGGCAGGGTGTCAGGGCGTAGGGACTCCTCGAACGAAGGCACGCAGTTCAGAATTCAAGCCTTAGCTTGCTCTTCTCTTCAGAGGACAACTGAGGACCACGAATAAATGTCCCCACGGACACCCCACCTGGGGTGAAGCCACTCGATCGCACGGACGCGACTGGATCAGAAGAATCCCTTGTCCTGCGCCTTGTCCCAATCTACCAGGCCTGCCTTCCTTAGCCGCTCAATAAACGCGGCCTTCCGAATGTGCCGATTCCACAGTTCCTCGATGCGCGTTTGGAAGTCACCATCCTTCGTTCGCGCTTCAAGATCGCGAAGATCGATCAAAACCTCGATCGCCCGTTGATATTTGTCAGGTTGTCTTTTGGCGACGAGAGCCTCGACTTCGGCCCAGACTCCTTCCTCGCGGCCCACAAGTCTCTCGAGATACTTCTCCCTGGCGATTTCCTTCGTACGTGCGCGCGCAGCCTCTTCCTGGGCAAGCCTTTCTTTCTGCACGCGCACCCTCTCCTCGTAGTTCGCATCAGCCGCAGCGAGCAGTTCACCCACGGTTCTGGGAGCGCCTGATTCCGCAGGAGGACGCGATCCTCGCCTACTCAGGAACCTCTTAAGCAAGGCCGCCGAGACTGCCTGACCGCCGTTCATCACTGCATCCGCCAGGAGGCGATCCTTGTCTGTCACAGGCAAGCTGGAAACCCACGACAGAACCTCGTCCGGACGCAACTTGGACTCTTTCAGGGGAGAGCTCGACTCGGCCGCGACAAGCAGAAGGTGCGGGCTGATCTCAAGGAATTCTACGAGAGTCGCAAGCGGGGGGCTGAGCTTGCCGAGACCGGGTGGCACCGGTGGCTCGGGCTCCTCCTCATCCAGTTCCCGATTCTGAGCGCAAAGCAGCCACCCGAGGTAGAGGGCTCTCAGATCGCCTCGTGCCAGCTCTGTTCTCAATGGGATAAACGAATCAAGGCCTTCGGGGTATTGCTCGTCGAGACCCCAGTCAGGTTCAGTCTCCTCGGCAACAAAGGAGATGATGCCCGCGCCGGGTCTCTTCGAGACGTAGGCGCTCTTACCAACGCAGTACTTCCTGGCGATCTTTGGGTCGAGCACCTCGGCAGGCAGGCGGAGTTTGAGGATGTGCGTGCCCCAGTTGGTGAAATGGAGAAAGGCGTCGAAGTATTTCTCCATCCATTCGTCTGGCTTGCCTTTGAAGTTACCCCACGTGTATTCGTTGATAAAACTGGTGGGCGTTATTTGAGCTCGCGAAGAGCGCGCGCGCAGTGCCGCCATCTCAGTTTGGGTGAGGGGACGATCGATAGCGCGGAACTCGAAGTATTGATACTCACTCATGAGCAGTGGTCAGTGGTCCGTTGTCAGTGCTTTGTATTGAGGGTGTCGATACCCGACGGCGTGATCGACCAGAGGCTTGCGGTAGCTGACTCACCCCGTCACCTCAATAACCTCTTCGCTGATGGAAGGTGGAATTGGTTTACCGTGGGCTTCCAAACTCTCCAGGTAGACGGCAACTGCCTCTCTGATGTTCTCCACCGCTTCTCCGCGCGTCACGCCTTGAGAGATACAGCCGGCGAGAGATGGGACCTCAGCCACGAACACTCCATCTTCGTCCTGTTCAATCAGCACTCTAAACTTCATGGCGCTCCCTCTCTTCCTCGTGATATCAGCCTTACTCATCGTCAATCTTAGTCGCTCGATTGCGGGAGGGCCAGCTTGCTCGGTGCGGCTGGGGCTTCGCGGGCGCTCAGCGATGGATTGGAGTCCTGGCCGACGCCTGAAGATTGAAGAGCCTTTCTGGACAACGGGCTATTAGCGGGCTGAAACCATATCCCCAACGTTTAATGCCACGGTCGCGGGCAACGCTACGCCCGGATATGCAAAGTGTTAGATCACCTCACAGTCGTCGTCGGTTGAACGATTGCTCAATCTAAGAGGATCAGGCACTCTCGGCTTTGAGCGAAAATATGATTTACCATGTAACAGTAGAAGAAGCGGAAGATGGATGGATTGTAGCGGAATGTCCAGCGCTACCAGGCTGTGTTTCTCAGGGAAGAGACGAAAAGGAAGCAATAGAGAACATAAAGGAAGCTATTACCGCCTGGCTATGGGCTGAAGATCAGAAAGCTCTATCGGCCATCTCAAATCAACGGGGCCAGCCTCCTATTGTCGTATCAGTTTGACCGCATGGGGAGGACAATGCAGAAGCGCTTTGAGCAGTTATGCGACTCGATCGCGACACGCCTGGAGAACGCGGGTATCACCGAAGCCGCCCTCCAGGTGACGCTACGTAAAGTGCGTGGAGAGTTGATGCGCCGGCGCTATCCAAGACTGTTCTCCGCTAAGAGGCGTGCTGTCGA
>JANNRD010000277.1:0-11224 GCA_031401095.1 Acidobacteriota bacterium | reverse complement strand
GGGGTGACTCTGGCGCGGGGAACGAGCACTGTTGCCAGTTTGCAACAGTCCGACCGAGCAGCCGTAGCATTGGGAGCGACAGTGGCAGTGACAGGGAAGGGGGCGCAAGCAGAAATCCGGCCGGGACGAAGTCAATCGTCGCCGGCCGGATTCTGAAAAAGCGGTGCGCTCGAGCTTACTCGACTGGCCGCCGGAATTTCTTGCGATTGCGCTTGCGAGCAAGCGCAGATTTGAGGCGGCGCTTCTCGCCCGGAGGGATGAAGAAAGCGTGGCGCTTCACTTCTCGGATGATATCTTCCTGCTGCACTTTGCGCTTAAAACGCCTGAGTGCGCTCTCAAGCGACTCGCCATCACCTAATCGAACTTCAGCCAAACGGTCTCACCTCCCAACTGGCTACAGTATCTGTCGCGGCCGCAAGGGCGCGCGAACCTAGAAGTAAACACCACGAGAGAACGCATTGTCAATATTAGGAACCGACTGGTGGATCAGTTTGAGGACGGGCAAGCTGATCTGCTGGTCGGCATCCTTGTGTTCCGACGCGTCATGATAGAATCGCCCTTCGCCTCAAGAAGATCCATAGCCTATGAAGAACCGTCAAGAGCAGAAAGTGAGAAGGAGCGGCATTCTTCTCCACCCGACTTCGTTACCCGGTGGCACAGGCATCGGAGATCTCGGGAATGAGGCATATCACTTTGTGGATTTTCTTTCCGAGACAGGGCAGAGTCTCTGGCAGGTTTTGCCGCTCGGTCCGACAGGCTATGGCGACTCACCATACCAGTGCTTCTCGGCCTTTGCCGGGAACCCCCTGCTGATTAGCCTCGAGGCACTTCGCGATAGCGGGTGGCTGGTCCGGCGCGCTCTCGAACCGGGTCCGAAGTTCTCAAACAAACGCGTCGATTACGAGGCGGTCATCGAGTTCAAGAATCGCCTGCTCTGGAAGTCATTCGACAATTTCAAGATTAACGCATCCACCGCAGAGAAGGGCGAGTTCGAGAGGTTTTGCCACGGAGCGCGCGTCTGGCTTGAACCGTATTCGTTCTTTCGTTCGATCAAAGACCATCACAGCGGGAAGCCGTGGACCGACTGGGAACCGCATCTGAGAGATCGAGAGGACCGCGCACTTCATTTCTGGCGCGAGAACCATGCGCGTGAAATCGAAGGCCATCAGTTCTTCCAGTTCATCTTTTTCAAGCAGTGGGCCAGCCTCGCCCGATACGCCAATCAGCACGGCATTCAAATCATCGGCGATCTGCCGATCTTTGTGGCGCACGACAGCGCTGACGTCTGGTCGCATCCCGAGCTCTTCCACCTTGATGATCAAGGGCAGCCCACCAAGGTGGCAGGCGTCCCACCCGACTACTTCAGTGAAACGGGCCAGCTCTGGGGAAACCCGATCTACCGCTGGGATGTCATGGAGGGCACAGGCTATCGCTGGTGGCTCGATCGCGTGAGAGCGGCGCTCCAGCTCGTCGACATCATTCGACTCGACCACTTTCGCGGGTTTGAAGCCTACTGGGCCGTCCCGGCTGGTGAGACGACCGCAGTTGGAGGTGAGTGGGAGCCCGGGCCCGGACGGCGTCTTTTCGAGACCATCCGGAACGTTCTCGGCGATCTGCCGATCATCGCCGAAGACCTTGGGTTTATCACCAAAGAGGTCGACGAACTGCGCGAACGACTGGGATTCCCCGGCATGCGGATTCTCCAGTTTGCTTTTGGTACTGATGCACAGGCCGACAGCTTCCGACCCTACAACTTTCCGCAGGATTGCGTCGTCTATAGTGGGACGCACGACAACGATACGACGGTCGGCTGGTTTAGCAGCGCCGGCGCGGGTCAAAGCACGCGCAGCGTGACTGAGGTTGACGCAGAGCGCAAGTTTCTGCTGTCATATCTTGGTACTGACGGTGCGGAGATCAATTGGGATTTTATCAGGCTTGCGCTTGGCTCGGTGGCGCGCACCGCGATCATACCCCTGCAGGACGTTCTTGGGCTGGGGAGCGAAGCGCGGATGAACATCCCGTCGCGCGAATCTGGAAACTGGTCCTGGCGTTTTGCCGCTGGCGATCTCACAAAGAATCGTCGCCGGCGGCTCGCTGAGCTGACCGCGACATACGGGAGGAACCTGCACCGCCCCGCATCGGACTCGGCCGACACCAAAACGGAGATCAAGAAACGTAAGCAATGACGACTGCTAAACTGTCTGCCCACCCGCTGAGTGGCTCCCAGCAACCGCATCCCGCTGATGGCATAGTCTCAACCGAGCCGTTGGGGGCGATCTACACCCCGGAGCAGACGGAGATCCGCGTTTGGGCGCCAACTGCAAGCCGCTTGACGCTGCGGCTTTATGAGGCTCCGTCCTGTGGTCATGCCCGGCTCGTACCTTTGAGCCGGCACCGCGACGGGACTTGGGACACAACGCTGCTGGGTGACTGGGCGGGTCTTTACTACACGTTCACAGCGGAAGGTCACGATCCGCGATTCGACCCGGGCCGCGAGTTGATCGATCCCTACGCGCACGCCGTCACGGCCCACGATGGCAGGGCAATCATCGTCTCGGATCAAACGCCAGTTGCCGATCGGCCGTCCTTTACACCATCCGAGGCGATCATTTATGAGATGCATCTTCGTGACTTTACGATCGATCCAGATAGCGGGGTGCAGAGGCGCGGTAAGTATCTCGGTCTGACAGAAGGCGGGACGCATCTGACCGGGCGGCGGGACATCGCAACCGGCCTTGCTCATCTCGTCGAGCTCGGCGTCAACGTCGTTCAGTTGATGCCGATCGCTGAGTTCCATGGCGAAGAGTCCCAGGAGCGTTACGGCTGGGGCTATGACGTCGTCCATTTCAACTCGCCCGATGGCTGGTATGCGAGTGAACGTTGGAACGGACGTCGGGTCAGTGAAGTCAAACGGATGATCGACGCGCTCCACCAGCGGGGTATACGCGTGACGCTTGATGTCGTCTACAATCACACCTTTGAGTCGCTGACAAAGCACCGCGTTTACAGTTTTGAAGGCCTTGTCCCAGGCTACTACTATCGACTGCGACAGGATGGAACCTACTGGAATGGCTCTGGTGTGGGCAACGAGTTTCGCAGCGAAGCGCCGATGGCTCGTCGTTTCATCCTGGATTCGGTCAAGTACTGGGTTGAGGAATATAAAGTTGATGGCTTTCGCTTCGATCTTCTCGGCCTGATCGACCTCGAGACGGTGACCATGGTCGCGACCGAGTTGCATGCGATCGACGCGAACCTGCTGATCTATGGTGAGCCCTGGGCTGGTGGCACGACGCCGATCGAGATTACTTACAAGGGAAGGCAACGTGGTCGTGGTTGGGCCGTCTTTAACGATCACTTCAGAGACGCGTTGAAGGGGAATGTCTTCGATGGCAGGGACAGCGGCTTCATCCAGTCGGGCAAAGAGGTGCCGACGGTCAAGACCGGCGTCCGGGGCTCGATTGATGACTTTGCAAGCAGTCCACAGGAGACGATCAACTACGTTGAGTGCCATGACAACCATACGCTTTGGGACCGCCTGCTGATCAGTACGATAGACAACGCCGGCGTCACCGATGGAGATCGGCGCGCCATGGACAAGCTGGCGGCAGTCGTGGTTCTGACCGCGCAGGGAATCCCGTTCATTCACTCGGGTCAGGAATTCCTCCGCACAAAAGGCGCGGACCACAACACCTACGATAAGCCCGACTCGACGAACATGATTCGGTGGGCGCAGAAGGCCGCGAACTTCGATGTCTACAAGTACTACCGTGGTCTGATCTCGTTAAGGAAGGCTCACCCGCTTTTTCGACTGGCGGAAGCTGACGAAGTACGAGAGGCAGTTGTCTTTCTAGATGATCAACTCGGATTTGAGGTGCCGGAAGGGTGCATCGCCTTCCAGATAACAGATGTCGCTGAAAGAGACACCTGGAAACGCGCATTGATCCTGCTCAACGCCCAGAGAAGAGTCGTCGAGTTTGCGATTCCGGCAGGTGATTGGCAGGTCTTCGGTGACGATGCGCGCGTCCGTGACTGGCCTCTCGATGACACCAGCGCAGAGTTCACTTCGCGATCGGCGACGGTCGCGCCCTCGAGCGCACTCATTCTCGCCGAGGTTCGTGCCGGAGACTTGAAGATCGCGGGAGTCGCGGGCACTGACCCGCAGGCAAGGATGTCATGAGTTCTGAAATCGAAGTCGCCACTCTGGCGGGCGGTTGTTTCTGGTGTCTCGAGGCCGTCTACAACGATCTTCGCGGCGTTCAATCGGTCGTCTCAGGTTACGCGGGGGGGCAGGCAGTCGATCCGAACTACCGCGAAGTATGCTCGGGGATGACCGGTCATGCCGAAGTGGTTCAGATCACATTCGATCCAGAAGAGGTTAGTTTTCGAGAGTTGCTCGAAGTCTTTTTCACGATCCATGATCCGACGACTCTCAATCGACAGGGGATGGATGTCGGAACCCAGTATCGTTCCGCAGTCTTCTCTCACACCGACGAGCAGAAAGTCGTCGCTGAGGCCGTCATCGCAGAGATTGAAGCGGCCGGAATCTATCGTCAACCCATCGTCACTGAAGTCTCGCCCCTCGAAAAGTTCTATCCTGCCGAGACCTATCATGAGAGGTACTTTGAGCAGAACCCGGAGCAGGGGTATTGCCAGGTGGTGATTGCGCCAAAGGTCTCGAAGTTCCGTTCGCTATTTCTCGATCGGCTCAAACGGTAGCTGCCTATGACGAGAGCCTCTTTCTTAGGCGCACTTGTTTCGGTCGCAATCGCGGTGTGTGTCTGGCCCACCGTTGGAGTACCCGCGCCCTCGCCTCTGCCCCCGCCTGACATAACTGCGATCGCCAAACAGGTCACGATCAGACGTGATACGTACGGCGTCCCGCACATCCTCGCCGCGACCGAAGAAGCCGCGTCGTTCGGATTCGGCTTTGCGCAGGCGGAGGATCACGCAGTTGAGATCGCGCGACGCTTCATCGGCGGGCGGGGCGAGATGGCAAAGTACTTTGGGACAGGTGTCGAGTCTGACCTGCTGGTCAGGCGCTTTGACAATGCGGCCGCGGTCCGGACCGGGTTCAAGGAACTGAGCCCGTTGCTGCAACGGATACTGACAGCCTACATCGCCGGGTTCAACCACTACATCGCTGCGCATCGCGGTGAGCTGCCGGCGTGGATCCCCGTCTTTGGGACGGACGATGTTCTCGCCAACTCTCGCGCTGGCTCATTGCGATCCCTGGTCGACGCGCGCACCATCTGCGCGCTCCGCGAAAAATACGAGCCTCAAGTAGTGCTGCAGGTTCCGCAAGCGGGCGTCGGTGAGTCCGATGACGTGGGGGCCCTCGATCAAGATCCCGACGAAGGGTCGAATGCCTTTGCCATCGGTCCTTCGCGAACGACATCGCGGAGGGCGATTCTGCTTGGGAATCCTCATCTCAATTGGTCGTCGCTCTATTGGGAAGCTCAAGTGACGGTTCCCGGTAAGATCAATTTCTTCGGTTCGACTCTTGCGGGGATCCCGGTACTTCGTGCCGGTTTCAACGAGCATCTGGGCTGGGTGACGACGAACAACAATCCGGACCTTGATGACATCTATGCACTCAAGCTCGATCCCAAAGAGCAAGACAGTTACCTCTTCGAAGGGCAGTCGCATGCCTTGCGTAGGAATGAAGTGACGGTGGAGGTCAAGGGCGCGGATGGCGTGGTCAGGACCGAGAGCAGGACATACTGGGAATCTCACCTCGGCCCGATCATTCACCGCAGTGCGACCATGGTTTTCGCGGTTCGATCGAGCATGCTCGAGTCGTTTCGCCTCTTCGAGGGCTTCTACCGGTTGAGTCGAACGCATAATCTAGGTCAATGGCTCGATGTCATCCGGTTAAACCTTCTTCCCACTTCGAACTACACCTACGCGGACGCAGCCGGGAATATCCTCTATCAATGGAATGGGCGAATACCGAAGCGGTTGGATGATGGGACCAGTTATGAGCTC
This sequence comes from Acidobacteriota bacterium, assembly GCA_031401095.1. Lineage (GTDB taxonomy): Bacteria > Acidobacteriota > Blastocatellia > RBC074 > RBC074 > JANNRD01. Next base: position 5,239 of record JANNRD010000277.1, on the reverse strand, counting down.
GACGTCCCTGCGGACACGTCACGCTACCTCTGGAGTGGCCTTCATCCCGTCTCGGACCTCCCGCGTTCTCTCAATCCGACTGGGGGCTACATCCAGAACTGCAACAATCCACCCTGGTTTGTTTCGCTTCGCGATCGCCTGGCCCCGGGCAAGTTTCCGTCCTACTTCGAGCGCGGAGAGCTGGCTTTGCGACCACAGCTCGCACTCGAGATGTTGGAGAGCCAACCCAGATTCTCCTTCGAGCGCGTTCTGGAGATGAAGTACAACACGAAGATGTTGGTGGCGGAGAGAGTCAAACCGGATTTGATCCGGGCCTTGCGGGCTGTCGGGGAGGGTTCCGATGACCTCCGTCGCGGTCTCGAAGTGTTGGAGGGTTGGGACAACCATGTCTCGGCGACCAGCCGCGGCGCCGTGCTCTTCCAGCGTTTCTGGGATCAGTACCGGAGCGCCGTCAGACAGCCCTTCGCGACTCCATGGAGCGTGCTCAACCCGGGCCGGACACCAGCGGGTCTGTCCGATACGGCCGTCGCGCTGAGAATCTTTGGTGAAGCAGTTCGCTGGACGAGGACGACATATGGTTCCGAGGCCGTCGCCTGGGGAGAAGTCCATCGGTTTCGCTTCAAGGATATCGATCTGCCGGCAGATGGAGCGAACGGGGCCTACGGCCTGTTTCGAGTCGTCTCATTTCGCCAGATGGATGACGGCAAGCGAGTTGCCGGATGGATCTCAGATGCGGAACCCCTCGTCGGGTCCGGGGACGCCTGGGTTCTTGCGGTCGAGTTCTCGCGCCCGGTCAAAGCGTATTCTGTCCTTGCCTATGGCCAGACAACAAACTCTGCCTCGCGTCACAGCCGGGATCAGATCGGGCTCTTCTCGAATCACTCGTACAAGCGTGTCTGGTTTACAGAGACGGAGATCAAGTCGAATCTCGAACGATCCTATCATCCCTGATACTTTCCACCCGTGGATCGCGTCGCCGAGACGGTCCGTCGGTGTAGGACTCCGCCCAGCCAGGCACAGGGCAAGGCGGTGATGACGAGCGCGATCGGGTACCATTGCGGCCCCAGGTCCACCACGATGATCGTGGCGATGGCGCCGATCAAGCTCAGCACGAAACCTATAATGCCCAGGATCAGAGCGTGTCGCATCGGATTGCGAGGGGCCAGCTTCGCGGCGATGTAACTGCCAACGATGGCGTAGACAATCCGATAGGCCAAGGCAAGTAGATTCAATCGCGGCTGACGCATCGGCTCGCCCCATGGCGGATAGACATCCAGCGAATGCAATATCTGATCCGTGCCGAGAGAAAGAACAAAGACCGCCACAAGCCCCAGGAGAATGGCGATTGTGCTTCGCCACGGGCGGCGGTGAGAACTACCCGTCTCAGTCATTGGAATGGTCATATGATCTCGCGATCGTCGGACGACGTTAATTTAAGGGCTACAGTGTACTTCATCGGTGATCTCCTGCATCGCGTGGGACGTTGTCGTCGCTTTGTCCTGGGTAATTCCGGATTTGTAGCGGGTCGCAAAGGCGGTGCGACCCCTGCATGCAGCGCTTTGCTGACGATCCCGAGACGGCGCCTGATAGCGACGGCCAACTGGAGAATGTCGTCGTTGTGGAGTGTAAGTCAACAACGGCGCTTTGCGGCTTCGCTCGTACTCGGCGCGGCTCTTCTCGCTGGCTACCCTGACAGCGGAATGGCTCAAACCGCATCACACTCGGCGGAAGAGCCTGTTGGCGGAGACCCGCCGCAACCGTCCTCATCGGCGTCAACACGACCGTCCCGCTGGAAGTGGGCCTTCTCGATCCGCAATCGCACCGGGTATCGCCTTGAAGAACCCCGCGTCCTCCAGATGTCCCGTTCAATCGTGGATGTCAAGGGAAGTGTCAAGATCAGCGATAACTGGCGGGCGACGGCCGAGGTTCGCGCCCATTTCGATCCGATCCAACGCCTCGGCTATCCGCCTGGTCTCTGGGTTGATCCACTGCAGGTTACTCTTGACGGCAAGATCCGCAGTGTCGATATCCGCGTCGGCCTGCAGCAGATTGTCTGGGGTGAGGCAGATGGCCTGCGCGTGCTTGATGTCATCAACCCGCTTGACTACCGGGAGTTTATTCTCGAGGACTTTCTCGACTCGCGCAGACCGCTGTGGGCCGCTCGCGTGGATGCGCCTCTGGGGAAGGGCTCGCTCCAACTGATCCTCGTACCCTACTTTGCTCCTGGACGCTTGCCGGGCGCGAACGACGAGTTTGGTCTCGGCGCGAGCTTCGGAGCGGGCCTGATCGGAGCGGCCACCCAAATCCCCGCTGAGGTGCGTGCACTGCCGTCCAGCCGACCCGCTTATCGATTGAGCTCCAGCCAGTTGGGTGCGAGGTATCGCCGCAGCGTCGGCGATTGGGACCTAACCGCCAACTACTTTTATGGGTGGGAAGACATTCCGACAAGTTACATAAAGTCCATCGAAGTTGCCTCGGGAGGTGCCGGGCCACGCGTCACTCTTGAGCCGCGGTTTAACCGTCAGGAAGTCATTGGTGTGACCGGCACGACCAACTATGGCCCAGTGGTCTTGAGGCTCGAGGCGGGCTGGAACAGAGATAAGGCGGTTCCGACACGCAGCCTGACGACGCCCGGCGGATATCTCAAGACGGGACAGTTCTCTAGCGTCATCGGGCTCGACTATTCGCCATCCTCGTGGCTGTGGGTGAGTGGCCAGTATTTTCTTCAGTTCAGTTCGGCGCCACAGGCAGCGTTGCTCTTTCCGCGCTACAATCATCTTGCCTCGGTTTTTCTTCGGACGAACTTTTTCCGCGAGAAGCTACGTCCGGAGCTCTTTGTCTTAACCGGGCTCAATCAGAAGCAATACATGATTCGACCGCGCTTGGTGAGAGCCTTTGGTGATCATTTTAGCGTTGCGGGGGGCGCCGATTTCCTGGGCGGCAGTACGACCACCGCCTTTGGCTATTTCGGCTCACGAGACCGAGCTGTAGTTGAGCTCAGGTGGATGTGGTGAGTCTGACACGGAGGTAATGCTTGAAGCACGAATTCGCTGAGATCAATGGCATCAGATTTCACTATGTGATTAATGGCGCGGGCAAGACGATGCTCTTTCTTCACGGGTTCCCGGAGTTCTGGTATGAGTGGCGAAATCTGCTTGTCGAGTTTGGCAAGGATCATCAGGCGATCGCCCCGGACCTTCGCGGTTACAATCTGACAGAAAAGCCTGCGGCAGTCGAAGACTATTCCGTGCGAGTGCTTGTTGCGGATATCAAGGCATTCTTCGATCACTTCAGTCCTGGACGGAGGGGCGTTCTTGTCGCGCACGATTGGGGCGGAGCCGCGGCGTGGGCCTTCGCGATTGCGTATCCTGACTGTCTGGAGAAGCTGGTGATCATCAACGCGCCGCATCCAGGCGTCTTCGCGCGGGAGCTGACAAACAACCCAGCTCAACAGCAGGCGAGCGCATATATGCTGACTTTTCGCAGCGTTGAAGCGGAAGCTCTGCTGAGCAAGAACAACTACCGCGCTCTGTCGCGTGCCGTCTTTGGAACTTCGACCCGGCCGGAGGTTTTTACGGAAGAGGACCGACAAGCCTATCTCACAGCCTGGTCCCAGCCGGGGGCATTGACTGGAGGACTCAACTACTACCGGGCCGCGCGTCTCGGCCCGCCAGCGAGTGGTGCCACGGAGCCGCCGCAGCCATTTGTCGGCAGCGCGAAGTCGCTCGATGTCAGAGTGCCCACTCTGGTTATTTGGGGCGAGAAGGATACGGCCTTACTGCAGGGGAATCTCGATGGACTCGATCAGTATGTCGCAGACTTGACCATCAAGCGCATTCCGAATGGCAGCCATTGGGTGGTGCACGAGGAACCAGCGCTGGTGTGTCAGCACATTCGAGATTTCCTCGGCCGATAAGTCGATCTGTGTCTGCCTTTCCGTATACCCACCGACCGGGAAATCAGTATCAGTACGGATGCGGTCGCACTCTGTAGTTGGATACGATGATCCTCGCCAAGCCAACTTGAAGGACGGGAGACGGATGGGTTTGGAGTAGGGTCGTAAGTCTTGGCAAGTCGGTCCCTGGCGAAAGCCAAACCGGGGATGAGGTGGTCGGGGGATTCATCTCATCCTTAAGAAAGAGGAGCTTCTGGTGTGGGATTCGGGATCGCCCACGGAGAGGCTCCTCTTTTGTTTTGCATGAGCCGGGGTAGCGCAATTTGCCAGATCGCGCTACTTGCTACTCAATGGAACAGCCCGATCGCCCCGTGGGTGGTATCGTGTTCCCCATTGCCTTGACACGCCCTCGGGCATCGCCGCAAGATACCTCGACTCAAGCTTGGTCTGCTCGGAAACCATCATCAGGAGAGGGAAGTGAAAACAATGCGTACCGTGAAGACGGCACTGATTGGCGCAGGTTTTGTCGGCCCGCATCACATTGAGGCCGCGCGCCGGCTTGGTTTTGTCGATGTCATCGCGATCGCGAGCAGTTCTCAGGCCTCCGCCGAGACGAAGGCGGCTCAACTCAATATTCCGCGCGCATATGGTAGCTATGAGGCGCTTCTTGACGACGTGGATGTCGAGGTCATACACAACTGCACGCCGAATGACCTTCATCTTCCCGTCACAATGGCCGCTATCAAACGCGGCAAGCACGTCATCGCCGACAAGCCTCTTGCCATGAACTCGGCCGATGCCGAGACCATGCGCGATGCTGCTCGCACGGCTGGGATCGTTCACGCAGTGACGTTCAACTATCGGTACAATCCGGTCATTCAGCACGCGCGGGTCGTCACTCAGCGAGGTGATCTGGGGCCGGTGCACTTTGTCCACGGCTCATACCTTCAGGACTGGCTGCTCTACCCAAATGACTACAACTGGCGGTTGGAAAAGGAGGGTGGTGAGTCACGAGCGGTTGCCGACATCGGTTCCCATTGGTGCGACCTGGCGGGTTACGTGACGGGTTCCCGCATCAGCGAGGTTCTTGCGGAATACACGACGGTCTTTCCGACGAGACTCAAGCCGCGCGGATCACGCGATGCGTTTGCAGCAAGCCGCGGCGAAGATACATTTGACGAATACAAAGTTGATACCGAGGATTTCGCCAGCGTGCTGATCCGTTTCGAGAATGGAGCGCGCGGCGCATTCTCAGTCTCGCAAGTCAGCGGCGGCCACAAAAACGGGTTGACTGTCGAGATCAATGCCCGCCAGGGATCACTCGCCTGGAATCAGGAGAGACCC
>JANNRD010000276.1:0-11346 GCA_031401095.1 Acidobacteriota bacterium | reverse complement strand
TCTTCCCGCGCGTCATCGACGAGAAACCATTTGTTGCCGCCGACAGTGGAGAGCTTCGCTTCTACTCCGAGTTCAGTGCCAATATCAAACTTAATATGCGATTCAAGCTGAGCGAAATGACGTCTGAAGGCAAGCTCGAGTACTGAAGAGGACGGGATGGCGAAAGAGTAGGAGGCTCACGCGAAGCCGCAAAGCCGTGAAAAGGGGACGTCGGGGCAGGACAGACAAGCAGTGTCCCTATATCCCTTTTCGCGGCTTTGCGGCTTCGCGTGAGCCTCCTACTCTTCCCCGTGTATCCAAACTTTTGGATTATTCAGTGCTTGACCTCCAGGAAAATGGAGATTGCCCAGGAAACCTGTGTCGCGCGCAGCGGTAAGTCTTTCCCTGTCAATCACGAGCGAAGTAACCGCCAAGGGCACAAATTTTGCTTATTCTAATTGTTTCTTCCCGTGAAGAAGGCATAGTTTTTGTGTGGTGATACGGATTCCAACCGAACATTTCCCAACGCGACAATTTGTTGGTGAATCAGAAATTGTTGACGAGAAAAACGCTTTGCTCGGACTTAGCGGCCTCATCCGTTCTGACGGGTGTGACGGCGAGCGCCGCGAGATCGATGTCTCTTGAAGGAGAAAGTCAAATGAAAAGAAGTTTCAGATACGTCCTGATGACGGTCTCAATCGCACTCTGCCTCGCTGCGACAGCTTTTGGGCAGCGGACAACCGGAGACTTGGAAGGCAGAATTACCGATGCGAACGGAGCCGTCGTTCCCGGTGTCAGCGTGACCGCAACAGGTGTCACCGTCGGTTTTAGTCGAACCGTTCAAAGCGACTCTGAGGGTGAGTTTCGCATCCTCCAGGTTCCGATCGGCTCCTACAAAATCTCCACGGGGGCGAAGGCCGGCTTTGCGGCAGCTGTCGTCGACGGCGTCATCGTCGCCATTGAGAAGGCCACTCAGGTGAACATCAGGTTGGGCATCTCCAGCACGGCCGAGGCGGTGTCGGTGACGACTGATATCCTCGGCGTCAGTGTCGACGTCTCTGATAGCAAAGTCCAGACAAACATCACTCAAAAACTGATTGATGTGTTGCCGCAGGGTGCTAACTTTACTTCGCTCTTGAAAATCTCCCCGGCAACCAGACAAGAGCCTCTTTCGGGCGGTTTTCAAGTGGACGGGGCGTCGGGTTCAGAGAACTCCTTTATCGTGGATGGATTGTCGGTTGAGAATTTTCGAACCGGAACTCTCAACGGAGTCAACAACATACCCATTTCGCTTATTTCTGAAATCCAGATTAAGACGGGCGGTTTTGAAGCTGAGCACGGCGGAGCTTCGGGTGGTGTCATCGTCGTTGCCACCAAATCGGGTTCGGACCAATTCCACGGTGAACTTGTCGCGGGATTTGAACCAAGTAGCTTACAGCCTGGGCCAAGGGTCTCATTGTCTCGTTTTGTCTCCAGCAGTGCCACCCCTGCGGCGATCGCGGCCAACCCGGATTATGTCTTTCGGCTTGGACAGAAGAGGGCCCAATTTTTGAATATGTACCCGACCGGAACGATTGGTGGACCGGTTATCAAGGGGCGCGTCTGGTTCCTGGGTAGCTATGCGCCTCAGATTTTTCGAACGACGCAGGTCTCACAATTCATCAATGCGATCAGCAATGCGAATTTTTCCACGGGTCAATTTGTGCCGTCTCCGAGACTTTCGGCAGCAGGAACCCCGCTGGCTCCGCTAACCTATAAGCGACAGGTAAGAAACGAGTATGGTTTTGGCAGGGTGGATGCGGCGATTCTCAGTAATCTGAGAGGGTCGACAACTTTTCTGTGGAATCCTTCCATTACAACGGGCAACATTCCTTTCGCGAGTGTCACGACTGGCAATCCGGTGAACACTACCTACAACGGATTCTCCTATCCTTCCGAGCAGTATGCACCCCTTCAGGGAGGGCGAGACAGCTCGAACAATTTCACCGGATCGCTGGTCTGGACGCCAACCAGCAAACTTGTGACGACGTTCCGTTATGGCCACGCGTTTCAGAATCAAAAGGGCTTGAATTATGCGCTTGCGAACGAGCCCCGCTATGTCTGTGGTGGATCGCAATCGGCCTATGACACGATCGCGACAGGCTGTCCGGGAGGTCGTGGCTTCCAGAATCTCGCCACAAATTCCATCACCTCGCGCGATGTTTCGCGGAAGAATGAGTACACATTTGATGTCAGCTATCTGACCGGCAACTTTGTCGGCAAACACGAATTGAAGGGTGGCTATCAATATGGCCGCACCAGCAATGACGTCCTCGGCGGGAATGCCGGCACGGGCACGGTGACGCTTAACTATGGCTTGGATTATGCGGGCGCGGGAACAGGCGTCAGCCTTCCCTGCGTGCTTGGATCAGCGAGTTGTATAGGGGTCGGAACGCTCTCGAGGTCTGGGGCGAAAGGCCTTGCGCAAAACAACTACCAGGCGATTTATGTCCAGGATAAGTGGCAACCGGTGCGCCGTCTCTTTTTGAATGTTGGCATGCGGTTCGAGAAGGAATTCCTGCCGTCCTATAACGAAGGCGCCAGCCTGGCTGGTTCAGATATCCCCCCGATTTCGCAAGGGTGGGGCAAGAAGATTGCACCGCGCCTGGGCGGCGCGTACGACCTCTTCGGTGACGGCAAAACGAAGATTTATGCCAGTTACGGGTGGTTTTATGACCGGTTGAAATTTGAACTTCCGCGCGGCCTGTTTGGCGGAAACTTCTTCCGCACTGACTATTTTCCGATCACGGCCGCCAATCCGAACTACAGCTACTACACGCCTTCGAGGATTCTCGGGGGCTGGACCGACCCCCTGGGTGGCGGCAATCCATCAACCGCTGGCGGGTTGAGTCAACTGCAAAGAGACTTTCGGATTCCTTCAAATCTGACTCCGGCGCAGTTCACGAACCTTGGACTGCCCGTCACGGGAGTTGATCCTGACTTGAAGTCGTTCCGGCAGAGTGAAATTACGGTCGGGTTCGAAAGAGAGTTCTTCAGAAATTACATCGTGTCAGCCCGTTTCACTCGCAAGAATGTCGACCACGCGATCGAAGATCACGCCATCCTTGGGCTGGGAGAATCGGAGAACTACCCGATCGGGAATCCCGGTGAAGGCTACGATCTAAAACTTGATCAGCAGACGGGATACGCGAAGTCGGCAAAACCCACACGGTTGTACAAAGCCTTTGAGATAGTGCTCAGCAAGCGGTTTTCAAGCAACTACTTTTTCAACCTCAATTACACGTACAGCCGTCTGACGGGAAACTATTCGGGGTTGGCAAGCTCTGACGAAGGCGGGCGTACCTCACCTGGGGTCAACCGTTTCTTTGACTATGTCATCAACGGTTTCACGGCAACCGGAGCGCCTGATAACGGATTCCTGGCAACTGACCGACGAAGCGCTTTCAAGGCCTACGGAGGCTACTCCTTCGAGAAGTGGAGGGATAAAGGGCACTCAACGGATCTGAATTTCTTCTTCACCGCGCTGCAGGGCACACCGCAGACGACGTTTGTGAGTGTTGTTGCCACTTCAATCCCGTTAAATCGGCGGGGCGATTTGGGAAGAACACCGGTCTTTACGCAGACGGATCTTGCGATGACGCATCGTTATCGATTTGGTCGAGACTCGCGCCTCTCGCTGGCATTCGACTTTAATGTCCTCAATGCCTTCAACCAGTTTACCGTGACCAGCCTCACGACCGGTAAATACCGAGTGACCAATACGATCGCGGCGAGTGACATTGACCCGACCTACGTTGCCGCCACGCAAACGCTGACGACCGTCATGAATAAGATACTGAACGGACAAATCCAGGCCCAGATTGCTGGCCTGGCGAGTGGTGCGAATCGGAGTATCCAGGGTGCTCCAGGCGCTGCGACCAACGGAAGAACCAATCCGCTCAGCAGTCTCTATGGGCAACCCTCGGGATATCAGGGTGCCCGCAACGTTCGATTCGGTATCCGGTTTGTCTTCTAAACGCGAGTACTGAAGAAGAAACAACGGAATAGACAGAAAGAGACGGAATAAGCGGAAACAGTCCTGGTTTCCATTTGTTCCGTCTCTTTTCCGTCTATTCCGTTGTTTCTCTTTAGAAGTCGAAGGACTCTTTGAGCTTATTGACGCGCCGTCCAAGCGCCGCGCGGATTTCGGCCTGGACCGCACCCCACGTGGTTGGGTGTTCGGGTTCGCCTTCGTAGTAAAAGGGACAGGGGTCAGGCGCAATCGAGCGCTGTACTTCTTTGAGATCGATCGGGTCGATGGGAAAAACGACACAGGGTGGCGCCGCGTGTTTTGTGGTGTAGATCATACACGCGGTGGTCTCCTCGTTCTGGAGGAAGAACGGACATTGGAAGACGATCTTGCAGCAAAGGCCGCAACGATTACAACCACCTCGCTGATAGGGCTTCCATCGATAGAGGATTCGATCCGGCAGGACAGTCGCAAGAAACCACCGCCGCGTCGCCCCATAAGAGTGCGTCGTATAGAAGAAGCCGGAGATCTTCTTGAGGGTGATGTAGGTTTTGTTCTTGTAGACAAACCAGTCGGACACGGGAGGAATCTCGATTTCGGCCAACACGGCGTCAGACGAACCTGCGGAGGACTGTGACGACAGAGGTTTCCTCTCGATCTGGACGAACCCAGCCGACTGCGGACTGATTTGTGACATTGTTTCCCCTCGAGACCTCAATAGTAAAGATTAGAAAAACAGGCCGCTATCTTAGCATCGAGCCCGTGTCGTTGCCAAACCCATTGCCAACGTCAAATTGCGTCTGATCCGGCAGGTGGTCCTCGGCACCAACTGCGTCATCGAGTTCGGCGGCAACATCCCCAGGACCGGTGCCAAGCGACTTGAAATCGAAGAGCCGCCGGTCGAGAAGGTGCGACGGAGCAGCGTTGCTCAGAGCCTTCAGCATGGATTTTCGGACGGTCGGCATCTCCTCTTCAAGCTCATCGATCAACCGTTTCATGCGCCTGCGTTTGAGGTTCTGTTGGGAGCCGCAAAGGTCACACGGGATGATCGGAAAATGCTCTCCCTTCGCGAATTTTGCAATGTCCCTCTCCCAAATGTAGGCCATCGGGCGAATGACGGTATTGCGCCCATCGTTTGATCTCAGGATCGGCGGCATCGCCTTGAGGGAACCGACAAAAAACAGGTTGAGCAGGGCGGTCTGCACAATATCATCCGCATGGTGGCCAAGCGCGATCTTCGTGCATCCCTCCTCAACCGCAACGTTGTATAAGATACCCCGCCGCAACCGCGAACAGACAGAGCAATAGGTCTTCCCCTCCGGCACCAGGCGCTTGACGACCGAATAGGTGTCTCGCTCGATGATCCGAAACGGGAGACCGGTCTGTTTTAGATATTCGGGAAGAACGTGAGCCGGAAAATTGGGTTGCTTCTGATCGAGATTGACCGCAAGTAATTCGAACCTGACCGGCGCTTTGCGCTGTAATCTCATCAAGAGATCGAGCATGGTGTAGCTGTCCTTGCCACCGCTCAGACAGACCATGATGCGATCGCCTTCGACGATCATGCCGAAGTCTTCAATTGCCTCGCCCATCCGATGCAAAAGGACTTTTCTTACCTGTTCGTGCTCCAAATCCCGTCCCTCCAGTGGCGAAGAGCTTATCACAAGGTCTCAGGTCGGGGCTGTGCCTTTGTTCTCAAGCAAAATGCTCGTATCCCGCGGGAGTGAAGGAACGACGATAACCAGGGCCCGTGAGGTAGATGCACGACTCGCCACGGTCAACTATCCGCCCGATCCTGCTCAACGTGACACCACACGTCCCGGCAAGCCCGATCAGCTCGCCTGCACTCGTCGTCGCCGCGGTAACCAGCAGCTCGAAGTCCTCACCGCCGTTGAGCGCCAACAAAAGCCCCTTTGACGAATCTCCGGTGATCAATTGCATCTCGGGGGCGACGGGGACCCGGTCTGCGTCGATTTCAGCGCTGACCTCACTTTCAACACAAATATGCTGAAGGTCCTGCGCCAGTCCGTCGCTGACATCGATCATTGAATGCGCGAGACCAGACTCTCCAAGCCGTCTTCCAAACTCAACGGGCGGCTCTGGTTTGAGATGCCGCCGGAGAGCTCTCTGCGTCAAATCATCGACATCGGCCGTAACGCGGCACCCGTCAGCAAGCCGACTTAAACCGATGTGCGCTCCTCCAACGACGCCGGTCACCCAGACATCATCACCCACTCTCGCTCGGCTGCGACGAACGGCGCGTCCCCTCGAACACTCCCCGATGACGATCGAGTCGAGAACCAACCGTTCTGGTGCCGCCGAGGTATCTCCTCCGATCAGTCTTACTCCAAGCCGATCGGCGAGCGCGAAATAGCCCGCGAAGAAATCCCTCCAGAACTCATCACCAAGAGTGCGCGGGATTCCCAGTGAGAGCAGACTAAACCGCGCCCGACCACCCATCGCGGCGATGTCACTGAGGCTGACTGCGAGGACCTTGTGTCCAAGCCAAGCTGGCACTGCGTAATCAATTTTGAAATCGACATCCTCGACGAGGAGATCCGTTGTGATCAGGCTCTCGCATCCCTCGCGCGGCCGCCAGACTGCCGCATCGTCGCCGATTCCCAGCACGAGACTGGTGTCTAGTGCGTCTGGCGCATCCTGTTGGGCCCTCCTCCGAATGCCTTCGATGAATGCGAATTCGCCTTGCATGCCTGCGTTAGATGTTCTTCCCCATCAGTCTCAGTGAGAGTCTCTCAGCTTCGCGAGTCGCTGTCGTGATCACATCCTGCTCGGAGAGGGTCACCAATTGTCCAGCACGAAGTACGACCTGGCCATCGATGGCAACCAGATCGACGTCAGAGCTCTGAGCAGCGTAGACGATTGTTGAGACAGGATCAGGTGCTGGTGTGGTATGAAGTCGAGCGAGGTTGATGACCTGGAGGTCCGCGCGTTTGCCGATCTCGAGGCTCCCGATCTCATCGCCGAGACCAAGCGCCCGAGCACCTCCAATCGTCGCCATTCGCAGCGCGGTGGCCGCGGGCATGACCAGTGGTCCGTGCAGCACCTTCTGCATGAGCGCCGCGATCCGCATCTCTGTAAACATGTCGAGCCGGTTGTTGCACGGAGCCCCGTCGGCGCCCAGTGAAACCGACACGCCGCGAGAGAGCATCTCGGGGACACGCGCCACACCCGATCCCAGCTTCAGATTCGATGATGGACAGTGCGCGACGTGAGTCCCGGTTTGACGAAGAATCTCGATCTCACTGTCATCCACATGCACACAATGAGCGAGGACGACGTTCGGCCCGGCGATGCCAAGTGACGCAAGGTAGGCGATATTGCGCATTCCCGTCGCCTCTTCAACCATCGCGATCTCCTGACGATTCTCTGACGCGTGGGTGTGGATCAGGACACCGTGCTCGCGAGAAAGCCGGGCCACCTCTTTCAGCAACTGACGCGTACAACTGACTGCAAACCGCGGCGCAAAACAACACTGAATCCGGCCACCATCGTAGCCGTGCCAGCGGTGGATCAGGTCGACAGACTCGGCGATCGATTCTGCGGTATTCTCGCGAAGAGCTGCCGGTGTCCCGTCACCCTGATCCATCATGCATTTGCCGACGATCGCGCGAAAACCCGACTCCGCGACCGCGCGCAAGACCTCTTCGGTGTGATTGACCGTCTCCATGGTCAGGGCACACGTCGTTCCACCTCGAATCAGTTCCGCAATGCCCAGACAGGCAGACGCGTAAACGGACTTTGCTGTGTGCGCCGCTTCCATCGGCCAGACACGATCTCTCAGCCAATCGATGAGAGTCAGATCATCGGCAGCTCCACGGAACAGAGTCTGGCAGAGATGGACATGCGTCTGGACAAACCCGGGAAGGAGAGCACACCCGCCGGCATCGATGACTTCGTCGATCTCCGGGTCAGTCGCCGCGGCAAATGGTGGTCCAAAGGCGGAGATCCGACCCCTCTCAACAATAACATCGCCGCTGAAAATGCGGTTCTGCGCATCCAGCGTCATCACCGTCGCGCCCTGTATGATTAGCCTCTCTTTCATATCTTCCCGTAACCGGCTGAGATTATACTGCATAGGTAAGGGATTTCGCCGAGGAGAAGACTCACGCGAAGAGAAGACTCACGCGAACGAACGCGAACGAACGCGAAGGGGAAATACGGTCGATCATCCTCTCTCCCGAACAAAGCGTTCCTTCCTCTCATTCCCCTTCGCGTTCGTTCGCGTCGTTCGCGTCGTTCGCGTGAGTCTTCTCTTCGCGTGAGTCTTCTCTTCGGCTTCACCTGAGCCGTTTAACCGCAAGACGCCACCACCTGTCGCGTTCAGACAGCGGGAAGCGCTGCCCCCAGCGTCTTCTGGAGGAGGATGAAATGAAAGACGAGGCAGAAGAAATGATACGGAATTCGAGAAGTCGAGGAAGCTGGACGGGCAAGATCGCTGCGCATCTCCTGGCCATGGCATTGGTCGCGGGAATAGCTGGCGCCGGTGTCAGCGACGATCTCCGCCGAGAGGCAAAGAACGCAATGGACGAAACGGAAGCCGAGGGCAGTCAGACGACCGGGCAGAGCACGCTCGATGATCAGCGCAGTGTCGCGATCACCGTCTACAATTCAAATCTCGGGCTGGTCAAGGATACGCGCGCGCTTCGCCTGCAGCGCGGCGCATCCCAGTTGCGCTTCATGGATGTCGCGCAGCAGATTAACCCGACAACGGTTCACATCAAATCGCTGACCGCACCCAACGCGCTTGAAGTGATCGAACAGAGCTACGAGTACGACCTGCTCAACCCCCAAAAGCTCCTCGATAAGTATGTCGGCAAGGAACTAACCCTGGTTCTGCGCAAGATGGAAAACAACTCTGAGCAGATGGTTCCGACGCGCGCGACCCTGTTGTCGAACAACAGCGGTCAGGTGTGGCAAATGGGCGATCAGATCGTCATCAATCCGACCAATATCGCCGATATTCGCTTCGATCGGCTGCCGGCCGATCTGATCGCCAAGCCGACCCTGGTCTGGACACTCAACAACACCGGCGCCGAATCCCATACAGTCGAAGCCTCGTATCTGACAACCGGTATCAACTGGCGCTCTGATTATGTGGTCGTCGTCAATCAGACCGACACCAAGGCAGACCTCAACGCGTGGGTGACGATCGACAACCGGAGCGGTGCCGTCTACCGCAACGCCGAGTTGAAACTGGTGGCCGGTGACGTCAACCGGGTTCAGGAAGGGGGCAACGCAAGACTCGAGATGATGCGCAAGAACGATATGGTCGCTGCCCAGGCTGCTCCGCAGTTCCAGGAACAGGCCTTCTTCGAGTATCACCTCTACGCACTGCAGCGGCCAACAACGCTCAAGAACAACGAGACCAAACAGATCAGTCTCCTCTCGGCTGCCAATTTCAATGTCAGGAAGGAACTCGTTCTCAACGGACAGCAGTTCTACTATCAGGGCTACAACAATCCCGGCGAACCACTCAAAGAGAAGGTCGGTGTCTTTATCGAGTTCAAGAACTCGAAGGAGAACAGTCTCGGTCTTCCACTTCCGGCCGGAGTGGTTCGGGTGTACAAAGCCGATACGACCGGTGCACAGCAATTCATCGGTGAAAACCGGATCGACCATACACCAAAGGACGAATCAGTCCGCGTCAAACTCGGCGACGCATTCGATATCGTCGCCGAGCGGAAACAGACGGACTACAAAGTAATCGCCCGGCGCGTCTTTGAGTATGCGTACGAGATTCGATTAAGGAATCACAAAGAGGAGGCCGTTTCGGTGATCGTCAACGAGCCAATAGGCGGTGACTGGGAGATGGTCAGTTCAAGCATACCAGCGGAAAAGACCGCTGCCTTTGCCGCACGGTTTGTCGTTCCCATCCCAAAGGACGGTGAGACGGTCCTGACCTATCGTGTGAGAGTGAAACTCTAACGCAGAGAGACCCAGAGAACGATGTTTGCCATGGCGCAAAAAAATTAAGGGGCGAGCCGTTAGACTCGCCCGGTTCAGCAGCGTCCTCAGCCATTAGGGTATTACCGCTGCCAATTGGTTGCATTATAACAAAGTCCTTCTCTCTCGCAACCCATCAAAGTAAATTTTTAAGTCCCGCCATGCCCCCCTCCAAGCGACAGCAGTTGACCCTCGTCCAGGACCTCAACGCCCAGTTCCTCTGCCCGCGCCAGCTTGGTGCCTGCTTCGTCGCCGGCGACAACATAGTCTGTCTTCTTGCTGACTGTGCCTGTCACTCGTCCGCCACGAAGCTCGATAAAGGATTTGGCGTCGTCGCGCTTCATCGTCGGGAGTGTTCCAGTAAGAACAAACTGCTTCCCGGCGAACGAGCGCGGGACGTCTCCGCTGGCTTCAACGGTCTCCATCCTGAGACCAGACGCAGCGAGACGCTCGAGCTGTTTTCGATTTCGTGGCTCGCGGAACCAGCCAGCCACTGACTCGGCGACGATCTGTCCGATCTCATAGATTCCAGCCAGGTCCTCGACGCCCGCTTCCACCAGGCGGTCGGTACTTCCAAAATGAGTTGCCAGTATCGCAGCCGTTCGTTCGCCCACATGACGGATCCCAAGCCCATAGAGGAGCCGTGCGAGGCCTGCCTTTTTGCTCTCCTCGATCTGCGCGAGGAGATTATCCGCAGACTTCTCACCCATCCTCTCGAGCGCGATCAGTTCCTGACGCTTCTCTTTGAGCCGATAAAGATCGGAGAAATCACGAACGAGGGGTCGGAGCAGGATTGGCTGGCCGTTTTCATCGAACACAGGCTCGCCGTTTGGTTGCAGTTTCTGGCGCCGTGTTGTCAATTGGGCGACTAGCGCCTCGCCAAGCCCGTCAATCCGCATCGCCCGGCGCTGCGAGAAATGGAGCAGCCCTTCGCGGAGTCTCGCAGGGCAGCTTGCATTCGGGCACCGCGTGACAGCTTCTGTAGCAGGCTTGACGAGTTTCGTCTGACACTCCGGACAATGTCTCGGAAAGATAAATGGAGTCTCGTCACCAGTCCTCCGCTCGGTGATGACCTTGATGACTTGCGGAATTATCTCACCGCTCTTCTCGATAAAGACCCAGTCACCCTTCATGACCCCGAGTCTTCCCATTTCATCTTCGTTGTGAAGGCTGGCGCGCGCGACAGTCGTCCCAGCCAACTGGACGGGCTCGAGGACTGCAACCGGCGTAATTGCTCCTGTCCTCCCCACCTGATAGCTGACATCCAGCAGGCGCGTCGAGGCCTGACGTGCAGGGAACTTGTAAGCGATGGCCCAGCGCGGTGACTTCGCGGTCGCGCCGAGCTCCTCCTGCACCGCCGTCTGATTGACCTTGACGACGACGCCATCAATCTC
>JANNRD010000275.1:0-2878 GCA_031401095.1 Acidobacteriota bacterium | reverse complement strand
CGGTTGGGGCGTTTGGCGGCCGAGCCGAGATCATGGACCACCTCGCCCCTCTCGGCCCGGTGTATCAGGCAGGAACGCTCTCGGGTAACCCATTGGCGGTCACCGCTGGGTTGACCGCGCTGCGTTTGCTTCGAGAAACGGACCCCTACGCCGAGTTGGAACGCGCGACGCGCTCTCTGATTGAAGGCTTGAAAGAGGGAGCCGCGGCGGCCGATGTCGAGATCACTTTCAATCAGGTCGGGTCCATGTTCACTGCGTTCTTTTGTTCGGGTCCAGTCCACGATTGGACGAGCGCCAATCGTGCAGACCGGTCGCGGTATGCACGTGTCTTTCACGGGTTGCTTGAATCGGGCGTCTATCTCGCGCCATCTCAGTTTGAATCATGCTTTCTTTCGACCGCGCACAGTGACGAGATCATCGGTCGAACAATCGAGGCGGTATCCAGCGCACTTCGTCGGTGCTAGCGCTGGAGGACCGATCCCATGTCTCGCGATTGGGATGTGAGCACCGCAACACATTTGTCGAGCGAATCCGTTGTGTCCAGGGAGTCAAATGACGGGAGCACTTGTTGTTATTCACTTCGCACTGATGGCTCCCTTCCCTCAAGCGGGCGCTACACAACAGGCGACTGAGTTGGCAGCGAACGAGCGCGCGCGGCGTGCGACACAGCAGCTCTTCGCCGAGAACTTTCGTGAGTTGCAGCTGCTCGGAATCGGGCTCCTCAAGACGCACGATGAAGGGAGTCTCCTGCCGCAGCGATTAGCGAAGGATGCAAGAGCCATCCAGAGGCGAGCCCGCGCGTTGCGTGGCCTCATGGTTCTTGGTGAACCCCTCGCGAGGGCTTTGCAGAACGATCGTCAGATGCGCTCGCCCGACGAGTTTGACCAGGCAATTCGCTTGCTTTCGCAGCTGGTCTCTGACTTTGCGCACAACCCGATTCACAGGAACTCGAAAGTCTTCAATACAAACCAGGCTGCTCAGGCATCAGCAGACATCGTCGCCATTGTTGACCTCGCGAAAGTCATTGAGCGCCGTGCACGAGACTACACCAAATCGTGATCACTTCCCGTGACGTGTAGAATCGACCAATAGCGTGCGACGAGCGCCCGATCAAGGTTAGTGTGATGGCAATACGAGCGGGTACCGAAGATAACGCCTCATGAAACGACCGTCTGTAAAAGCGTTCATCGTTCTCGCCTCGCTGGCGAGCATCGGCTATCTGAGCGTCGAGGGGCTGATAATCGCCGGGGCGACCGCACCTCAAGGCGGCGGACCACGCCAAGATAATCCGGCGCTGACCATTGAGGGAGCGAGGGGAAGCGCAGGTTTGCGCGACTACGATATCCGCGCCGACGCGAGACGTTCGCAGCCGGTCTTTGACCGAGAGCCTCGGGGTCTCAGTGATCAGCAATCGGAAATCGTGGGTCGTCGCGAGATCCAAAGGGCCACCGCAAGGAGCAAGTTGCTGGCCGAGCATCCCCAACTACAGGTGCGCTGGAGTTCATTGACCGGCGCACCCAGTCGTCTCATCAATCTCGCTGGCGCGCTCAGCCGTCCTCGTCGTCTCGCACGCCAGAGAAGCGGCTTCCCGCGACTCGAAGACGCCAGCCGAGCCGCCCGCGAGTTCCTCAGCGAGAACTCAGACCTTTTTGGCATGGGAGTCGCGGAGATCGAGACTCTCCGGCTAGAGAGAAGTTTTACTACCGAGCACAACGGCTTGACCCATGTGTTTCTGCAACAGGTGATTGCAGAGATCGAGGTCTTCCAGGCAACGATGGCGGTGCATTTGGATAACCAGGGAGCCATCGTTACTGCGAGCGGGGAGCTCTTCCACGACATCGGGTTGCAAGACAGGACTGATCAACCTGCTCTCTCTGCCGAAGAGGGCCTGCGACGCGCTGCCGCTGAAGCCGAATCAGCCGTCACGGGCCCGGTCAGACAAACGAGGCAGGCGTCTGGTGCCAATCACGCTCAACGCTTTACCGCTGATGCAGCATTCGCGCGAGATGTTGATGCCAAACTTGTCTATTTTCCACTGACGGCGGCTCAACCAAGACTATCGTGGCAATTCCATATCTGGCTGCGCGGGTCGCCCGATGCCTACCTCCTATTGATAGACGCGGTCAGTGGAACGCTCCTTTACCGCTATAATCTGACCTGCTATGACGAGAACCCGCTGCGCCCGCACGGGCTCGTCTTTACAACTGAGAGCCCGACGCCGCACAACCCGTACACAGGCGTCGGCAGCCCTCCGACGGTAGCCCAGCAGGACGTGCCCTTTCGAGCCGAGCCTTTCAATGGAACGACGCTCTTTCCGCTCTCGGATCCACACTATGATTGGTGGGCTGGCGCGCCGGCAAACGGCCTCATCAGCAACAACACGGATACGCATCTCGACCGAGACGCGATGCAGAATCAGGCGGACACTCCCCGTCTCGACGCGGCCGACGGTAACTTCTCCTTTGTTGCAGATCTGACAGTCCCGCCGCTCACCGATGTCACGGCGAAGGCGGCACAGGTCAACCTCTTTTACTGGGTCAACCGCTACCACGACATCCTCTATAGATTCGGCTTCACCGAGGGTGCCGGGAACTTCCAGAGCAGCGCGTTTGGTCTTGGCGGCGCAGGAAATGACGCAATCCAGTCAGACGCGCAAGATGGTGGTGGCTTCAATAATGCAAACTTCTCGACGCCGCCGGATGGCGGCCCAGGTCGGGTGCAGATGTACCTCTGGAACGCATTCACTCCCAATCTTGATGGCGACTTCGATCAGGGAGTGATTATTCACGAACTGACCCACGGGTTAAGCAATCGACTGGTCGGGAACGCCTCAGGTCTCGTCGGCATGCAGGCTCGCGGCATGGGGGAAGGCTGGAGC
>JANNRD010000274.1:0-2670 GCA_031401095.1 Acidobacteriota bacterium | reverse complement strand
ATAGGGAGGCGGGCACCTCATGCGGATTGTCATTCCGCAGAGCCTCTGACACCTTGTTCCGAGACGAGGACGACAAGGCATGCGAAAGCGTCGACACATCAGCTCTGGGCAGGAGATCGCCAACGAGCGCGGAGCCATCCTGCGGCCCGGACCAGCCCCAGGGTTTGACTCGACACCCTGCCTGAAGGCAACTCTTGCAGATCTCAATGCCGAACTTATTTCCGCCTTTCTCACTCGAGCCCGTACCGCGCGAGGCCTCCCCATCGCCGAGAATGCGACAGCCTCCGAGCTGCTGACCCATCTCAACCTGCTGGTTGAGGGACATCTCACCAACGCAGCCGTCCTGCTTTTCGGCCGCCGGCCGCAACGCTTCGTGAGCTCGTCCGCGGTCAAATGCGCCCACTTTCACGGGACCGAAGTCACGAAGCCGATTCCGTCAAGTGAGGGTTTCAAGGGCCAGGTCTTCAAGGGAACGGTCTTCGAACTCGTCGACCAGGTAGTGGACTTCGTTATGTCCAGGATCAAGGTAGCTAACGTAGCGCCTGTCACGATCATTCCGCTCGAGGTGGTGAGGGAAGCAATCGTCAATGCAGTAGCGCACCGGGACTACACAGGCAACGGCAACGTGCAGGTCAGGCTCTTCGCCGATCGGGTGGAAATATGGAATCCCGGGCTACTGCCGCCATCACTGACGCTCGAGATGCTGCGCCGGCCACATGACTCCATCCCGCGCAATCCCCTTCTGGCGCGGGCTCTCTACCTGGCCGGCTACACCGCCCGCGTCGGCACTGGCACGCGGGATATGATTATGGGCTGCCGTGGGGCGGGGCTTCCGGTGCCGCAGTTCGCTCTCAAGGAAGGCTTTGAAGCACTGCTCCGGCGGGGTCAGCAGGCGTGACCCATAAACATCCACGACGTTGGAGTCAGGTTCCCCTCCGCTCTCTAAGTCTACGACGGTCGTATTCAATCTTCCGTCGACGCGCACAGTCAGAGTACGTACTCACCGGTGTGCTGACTCTTGTCTTGAGGGACGCGTGCCCATTGTTCTCACACACCTTGGCGAGAACGCATGTGCCGTGCGTGCAAAGTGCCGATCGCTGGTCAAACACCTCAAGGGCTGTGCCGGTTGATCCCTCGCGTGATACCATCCCGCCCTGTTTCATGTTTGGATTTGGTTCCAGAATCTTGGATTCGGAATTCTGAAACGCGGCTGGCACAATTCGCCCAAACCGTTTCGAAGTCTGACGTCCGACGGGATCCTGAATCCAGCAACCGAATTCGCCAGATAGATCTCCGGAGGCGCTCGAGTGTCGCCGAGTGGGTCAGGTGGGAGGAAGGGATGGCGAACCTGAATCACTCCGGTCGGCTTGCCGAATTTGCGGAAACGCTTTGCCAGGCTGAGAGCTATACCTCGCTGCTCTCGACGATCGTTCAGGAAATCTGCCGTTTCCTCGATGCAGAGAATCTTCTTCTCTGGACACATGACGGCAAGCAAAACGAACTGACGTGTGAGGCGTCGCGATTGACGACCCTCAATCGCTCGCTCGCGCGCGAAGTCTGCCCAGCCGACGCTGGCATCCTCAGCCAGATGCTCCACGCGGACGCGCCACGCCAATTCAGCAATTTTAAGGCAA
The DNA here is from genome assembly GCA_031401095.1 of Acidobacteriota bacterium. Lineage (GTDB taxonomy): Bacteria > Acidobacteriota > Blastocatellia > RBC074 > RBC074 > JANNRD01. Next base: position 1,036 of record JANNRD010000274.1, on the reverse strand, counting down.
CCCGACATCTCTCGATTATTGAAGGATCGGTCTTGCGCTCAGCCCTCTTCGCCCCGATGCGCAGCCGAACCCGGGCGATTGGCGTTCTTGAGGTCATCAACAAACGCGAAGGCGATTTTACCGAGGAAGATCTGACATTCTTCGGCGATTGTGCCCGCCTTGTTTCGACCGCGGTGGCAGCCTGGCGCGCACAAGAGTCGATGAGTGCTGGAATGATGGAGGCGCTGACACGCCTGACCCTGCTCTTTGACGTCAGCCAGTCATTCAGTTCGACGATCGCGCTTGATGAACTCGGCCCGATTATCTGTAGCCGGACAGCAAATGTCCTTGAAGCGGGAGGCTGCAGTCTCTGGTTGGTGCGGCAAACCGAAATGATCTGCCGATCTGCTTCTGGTCGATATCGTCAGAGCATTGTCGGCCAGTCCGAGATTTCGACGGGAACTCTGATTGGCGATATGGTTCGCAGCAACGAGCCCGTTGTGGTCAATGACGCCAATGATCCGCGCCTTGTCAGACGTCTTGAACAACTTGAGGTGGGCCCTCTTAACGGGGTCGTCTGCGTACCCATCAAGTATGAGGACAAGTGGCTTGGCGCCCTCGAGATCGTCAACCGGGAGGATGGTCGAGCCTTTAGTGAGTCGGACAGCCTGCTCTTGACCGAGGTCGCCGCTCAGGCCGCGAACGCTCTGCGCAATGCTCAGCGTCACGAGGCGGAGCGCAAGGTGAAGGAGCTTCAGGCGTTGCTTCTCACGAGCCGCGAGATCACTTCGACTCTTGACCTTGATCGAATGCTGACTGTGGTCGTCAATCAGGTGGCGACACTGATCCCATTTGATCGCTGTGCGATCGCCCTCTTTAGCAAGGGGAGATATCAAATCAGTTCGATCGCTGGTGAATCAGTGGTCAAATCGAAAGACCCCCGGATCAAGGCCTGGAATGAGATCATCGACTGGGCAGCACAGACCTCCTCTGCCCTCTATGTTTCAGAGCAAAACGGTCAGATCAATACTGACCGCCAGGAGACGCGAGAGAAGCT
>JANNRD010000273.1:0-2105 GCA_031401095.1 Acidobacteriota bacterium | reverse complement strand
CCCGGTGTGGGACTAGCCAATCCGGCGTGCCCTCGCCCTTCACTTGCTCGGGCGTCTTGCCGAAGGCCAGCGCCTCGGTCTGGGCAAAGACATTGGCGAGCAGGATATCGTGATGACGGCCAAGCGGATTCAACGTCTTGAAGAAGGCGATGAAGTCACAAGGAATGAGCCGCGTCCCCTGGTGAATCAACTGGTAAAAAGAGTGCTGGCCGTTGGTGCCGGGCTCACCCCAGTAGATGGGGCCGGTATCGCAGGCGACTTTCTCGCCATCGAGGGTCACGGATTTACCGTTACTCTCCATGGTCAACTGCTGAAGATAGGCGGGGAAGCGCTTCAAGTACTGCTCGTACGGCAGGACCGCAACGGTCTGGGTACCGAAGAAGCTGCTGTACCACAACGTCAACAGCCCCATGAGCACCGGCAAGTTTTGCTCGAAGGCTGCGCTGCGAAAGTGCTCGTCCATCTCATGGAAGCCCGCCAACATCGCGCGAAAATTATCCGGCCCGATGGCGAGCATGGTTGCAAGGCCGATCGCCGAGTCCATGGAATAACGGCCGCCAACCCAGTCCCAGAAGCCGAACATGTTGGCGGTGTCGATGCCGAACTTCTTCACCTCCGCCGCGTTCGTCGAGACCGCGACAAAATGTTTGGCAACCGATTTTTCATCGCCGCCGAGACCCGCGAGCAGCCAGTCGCGCGCCGTGCTGGCGTTCGTCATCGTCTCCAGCGTCGTAAAGGTTTTCGAAGAAACGATGAACAGCGTCTCGGCAGGGTCGAGATCATGGACCGCTTCGGCAAAGTCGGTCCCGTCAACGTTGGAAACAAAGCGGAACGTCAGGCTGCGGTCGCTATAATGCTTCAGCGCCTCATACGCCATGACGGGGCCAAGGTCCGAACCGCCGATACCGATGTTGACGACATTGCGAATGCGCTTGTGGGTGTGGCCCTTCCACTTGCCGCTGCGGACACGGTCGGTGAAATCAGCCATCTTGTCGAGCACCGCGTGGACCTCGGGCACCACATTCTCGCCATCGACGATGATCGATGCGGCCCTCGGCGCGCGCAGGGCCACGTGCAGGACCGCGCGTTTTTCCGTGACGTTGATCTTTTCCCCGCTGAACATGGCGTCGATTCGCGCGCGCAGTCCGCACTCCTGGGCTAGTTCCAGCAAAAGCTTGAGCGTTTCGTCGGTGATCCGGTTTTTTGAATAATCGAGGTAGAGCCCGAGGGCCTCGACCGTCATCCGCTCGCCGCGCGTGGGATCATCCGCGAAGAGTTTGCGCAGGTGTAGCTCGCGGACCTTTTGGTAGTGAGCCGCAAGCGCCTTCCAGGACGCAAGTTCAGTCAGTGGTGCGCACGATTCTGTCATCTTGTTGATCCTTCAAACTCCCCATCTGGAAGCCTGCTTGGGGCCGGTTTTCTCGACACGCGTATCCATGCGACCCTGCTTAAACCGCCCCGGATAGCCGATCGATGCCACTTCATATTGCCAATCACCGGCAGGTTTCTTGATGCGGGCGACCAACTGCTCGCGGATCTGCCGCGCCAGGTCTAACCCGCCTTCTCAAGAGTTGCGCTCTTCGACGCGATCACTTCCATCAGTTCGTTCCACGAATTTACGAACGATTTAGCTCCTTCATCCTGGAGTCTTGCCGCTAAGGCATCGACGTCGATACCAGCCTTGGCAAATTGTTCCAGGACCGCTTCGCAGTCGCCGCCATCGGCTGCCATGATTTCACTCAGGTCAGTGTACCCGGCGAGAGCCTTCAAGGTGCCCTCGGGGATCGTATTGACCGTGAACGGCGCCGCGAGCGCCTTGATATACAGGATGTCGGATGCCTGCGGATCTTTGGTTCCCGTGCTCGCCCATAGCAAACGCTGCGGTCGGGAGCCGAGATTATAAACACGCTGCCAGCGTGGGGAGCTGAGCAGCTCGCGGGCTGCCCGGTACGTGCGTTGGGCGATGGCGATGCCCAGACGATTGCGCAGACCCTCGGGCACTCTGGCCGCGACCGCGCCGTCCCAGCGGCTGATAAACACGGAGGCAACCGAACCGACGTAGGGCTGGAGCCCGGCCTCGATGCGCCGCTCGATGCCGCGCAGGA
>JANNRD010000272.1:0-7261 GCA_031401095.1 Acidobacteriota bacterium | reverse complement strand
AGAGCCTGGAACGGCTCATGGAATGCGAGCTTGGATACTGTCAGACAAATGGCACCATCGAGCTTCGTGAGCGAATCGCCGCCCTCTATCCCGATGCCACAGCAGATCAGGTACTGGTTACCAACGGAACCTCCGAAGCGAACTTTGTGACGATCTGGGGATTGCTTGAGCCCGGTGATTAGCTGATCGTCATGCTGCCAAACTACTTGCAGATATACGGGCTCGGGAGCATTTGGGCGGGCACGGTTCATCCACTCAGCTTGCGTTATGAGACTGGCTGGCGACCGGATCTTGATGAGCTGGCCCGGCACATGGGGCCCCAAACCAGGGCAATCGCGATTTGCAATCCGAACAACCCGACCGGGACGATCCTCAATGCGGAGGACCGGCGCGCAATTGTCGACGCGGCAGCCAGGCATGGAACCTGGATAATTGCCGATGAGGTTTATCAGGGGGCCGAGCACAGTCGCGAAATGACCCCCTCATTCTGGACCGAAGACTACGATCGCGTGATCGTCACAAATGGCCTCTCGAAGGCCTACGGTCTTCCAGGGTTACGGCTCGGCTGGATAGTGGCTCCTGCGCACATCGCCAACCTTCTCTGGTCGTATCGTGATTACACGACGATCGCGCCGGGAACGCTCAGTGACAGGATTGCGCAACGGGCGCTCGAACCCGAGACGCGAGCGCGGATACTCGACCGGACGCGGACGATCCTCAAGACGAATTTTGAACTCGTCGCTCAGTGGATTGCCCATCACCGAGACTTTCTCACTCTGACGCCTCCTCAAGCCGGAGCCCTTGCCTTGGTCGAGTATGATCTCCCGCGAGATTCGGAGGAACTGGCTGACGAGCTTCGCCGCGAGTACAGCGTGCTCGTAGTTCCCGGGGCACATTTCGGGCTGGAGAAGTTCTTTCGGCTGGGTTTCGGTGGAAGGACGAAGCATCTCAGCACGGGCCTCGAGTGGGTCAGTCAGGGATTGCTGTCAATGAGAAGCTGATCGGTCCGGCGTGTCATGAGAGGCGCCAGATGGGCGCCAGATGCGGGCCTTGACTCAGGTATCGAGAAGACTCTTCACCAGTTCTTCGATCTCAGCCTTCAGCTTTGAGGAGCGCTCACCTGTCGCCTGCCCATCGAAACCGGTGTGGATTCGTTTGACGAGACCATCACGGCCGACAAAGATGGTCGTCGGGTATCCACTGAAGTTCTCGAGCTGCGGGAGCTTTCGCTCGACGTCGTCATCATCAGTCGTTCCGGCAAGTAGTATCGGGAACGATATCCCGTGCCGCCTGACGAAGGCCCTCACCTGTTCCGCATCGCGACGTGAGTCTCCGGTATACTCGAACGCGAGTCCAACGATCTCAAGACCCTGTCCGCGATACCGGCGGTAGAGTTCCTCAAGAAACGGGGCCTCGTCGTGGCAATTCGGGCACCAGCTTCCCGTGATCGCGACGATGACGACCTTGTCGCGGAAGCGCACATCGGTTGAGGCGATCAGTGCTCCGTCGAGGTCGGCGAAGCTGAAGCGAAACGGCTCGGATCGATTGCGAACTCTCGGCTCACTCGACGGATCAGTCAGGTCCTTCAGGTTTTTCGTGGTGGCCGGCTCAGCTACGAATGGACTCGGCTTTGCGCGCGTGCCCAGGTCGATCGTGCCCGTGAGGCGGCCATCCTTCCACCTGCCCTTGATGACGCGAGCATTGATGCCGTCAAATCGAGTAAGAATGAGCTCCCCGTTCTCGAGGCGGCCAGTGAACGCCCCCCAGTCACCGCTGACGGTCAGGACAGTGCCGCGCGGTTGTCCGTCTGATTCGGTGAGCGCAAGTTCCGAGGCGCGCATCGCCGCTCCCTCACCCACGCGCATGACCCAGTTCCCCTTCATGCGGCTGAAGTCGGCGCTCGTGCCGTGCCCCCGCGCCGACGAACCGCGACGCGCAGAGAAGACCCGCGTCAGGGTCTCTCTTCTCCATTGCCGACTGAAGGACCCCTCCAGTGACTGATTATCAAACCTCGCGACGAGCTCTGCATCGTAGTAATCGAAGCGAAGGTGGAGCGACCGACCATCGAACGATCCGCTGCTTGACTCGCTCCGATCGCCGCCATTGAGGAGGACGCCTTTGATCGAGTCGCCCTGTCGTTCGACACGCAAGCGAAAATCGACTCGCTGACCGCTTGGTGTGACCACAAATGCGTCCCAATCGCCGGTTGGTGAAACCGCCGGCGCGCGTGCGCACGGGCTCAAGAGTGCGAGGCTCACGAGCACAAAATGAGTCGCGTACTTCTTCAAGATTCCCTCCTGGAGCGGGTTGCAAGGTCGCCTCGGACGCCACTATGCCACAGTTGCCGCGCTCGGACAGCGAGGACAGCCTTGTGGTGGTTGTCCCTGATCTGGACACAACAGCTGGCGTCTGTTAGATTGCGGGACTTGGTGATTCCTCATGAGAACTCGAGATCTGGTGTTCATCGCTATAGTATTGAGTGTGGTTGGAGGTCTCTATTTCCTCTCGACTCGCGGGCGTGCACAGCCCGTTCCTTCGAATCCACCCGGACACCTGACCGCGAGGACGCGTGACGAGTGCCTCGTCTGCCATACTCCCTCGAAGATGGAGGCCCTTGAACTGGCGCATCGTCACCCTGGCAAGTGGAAGGATGCGCGGGTCAGTTGTCTCCGGTGCCATAGTGCCGCCAAGGTTGCCGCCAGGGCCGGCATGCAATCCCAACCCGAGATTCGTCTGGCCTGGTCGGGCGGGCGATAACAGAGAGTTCAGAACCTGCCAGGCCAGGGATGCGCACACGGCGCAGTCCGGATGTCGCGTTGCACCGCTTTACGAAAGACCCCTCCTGCGCCACTCCAGGAAGCAGCCCCAGGACTGTCATCATTTCAAAAAAGGCGAATTCGCCGTAGAATGACCGGTCGCCCCTGACGCTGAACCGATCATCGAGTATTGCAAATATGGCACAAGCACTTAGAAAGTTGACGACCAGACCGGAGCTTTTTCGAAACTACATTGGCGGTCGCTGGGTGAAAGCATCTGCGACCCTGGAGAACCGCAATCCCGCGGATACGAGGGAAATCATCGGCCTCTTCCCCGCCTCGACGGCCATCGAAGTAGGGGCCGCAGTGGCGGCAGCAAACGAAGCTGGGCCCGCCTGGAGAGCGACGCCAGCTCCGCGTCGGGCCGAGATCCTCTATCGTCTCGGCCAAATTCTGGTCGAGCGCAAGGAAGCCTACGCGGTTGACATGACTCGGGAGATGGGAAAGGTCCTCAAGGAGGCCCGTGGCGACGTGCAGGAGGCGATTGATATGACCTTCTACACTGCCGGGGAGGGCCGCCGTTTGCACGGCTACACGACTCCGTCCGAGCTACCCAACAAGATGGCGATGTGCGTCCGACAGCCGATCGGGGTGGCCGCATTGATTACCCCATGGAATTTTCCCATGGCCATCCCCTCGTGGAAGATGATGCCCGCGCTCATCTGTGGCAATACCGTTGTCATCAAGCCAGCCGAAGACACGCCGCTCTCGACGATCAACCTCGTCCGTGCCGCCGAGGCAGCCGGGGTTCCGCCTGGAGTAATCAACGTCGTTGTCGGTACTGGAGAAGCGGCGGGCGCGCCGCTGACGCTTGAGCCTCATGTGAGGCTTATCTCTTTCACTGGTTCGACGGCGACTGGGCGTCGTGTCGCTGAATCCGCTGCGCGTGAAGGGAAGATATGTTCACTCGAAATGGGCGGCAAGAATGTCATTCTGGTTCTGGAGGACGCCGATCTTGAGCTGGCCGTCGAAGGCGCCATCTGGGGAGCGTTTGGGACTTCGGGCCAGCGCTGCACCGCCTCGTCCCGCCTGGTTGTACACAAGAGGGTCTACCGCAAGTTTGTTGATTTACTGACTTCACGCGCGAAAAAGCTGCGCGTCGGGAGAGGGCTTGATTCGAGGGTCGAGGTCGGACCGGTGATCAACGAGGCTGCGATGAAGAAGGTCCTTGGCTATGTCGAGATCGGCATCAAAGAGGACGGCGCCAAGCTGCAGCTCGGTGGTCAGCGACTCGACCGTGGCGAGTATCGTCACGGGTATTTCATTGAACCAACGATCTTCACGGATGTCGCTCCAGCGATGCGCATCGCGCAGGAAGAGATATTCGGGCCGGTGGTCAGCGTCATTCCATGCCGCGATCTTGACGAGGCCATCGAAATCGGCAATGGCGTCAAGTACGGCCTCTCTTCCGCGATCTATACGAAGGACGTCAACCGTGCGTTTCACGCGATGGAACGGATGCAGACTGGCATCTTTTACGTCAATTCCTCGACAATCGGTGCCGAGGTGCACTTGCCGTTTGGCGGAACGAAGGCGACCGGGAATGGCCATCGTGAAGGTGCCATGGCTTCGTCCCTCGACATCTTTTCAGAATGGAAGTCGATCTATATTGACTATAGCGGTCGATTGCAAAAAGCGCAGATCGACACCGCAGAATAGACGATCCAGTGCAAGGCACTACAACGGAGGCGGGAATCTATGATTATCGGTCTACCGAAAGAGATCAAGGACAATGAATCGCGTGTCGGTCTGACCCCGGCTGGCGTCAAGACGCTGAGTGACGTTGGCCACACTGTGCTTGTCGAGAAGGGTGCGGGGGAGGGAAGTGGAATCAGCGATGACGAGTACCGGGGCGCTGCCGGCCAGATCATCGATTTGGTGGGTCAGATCTGGGAGCGCGCCGAAATGATAGTCAAGGTCAAGGAGCCGGTCGGGCCGGAGTATGCGCTCATGCGCGAGGGGCAACTGCTCTTCACCTATTTGCATCTTGCGCCGCTGCCTGAGCTGACACAGGTCATGCTCGACCGCAAGGTAACCGGCGTGGCCTATGAGACGATCACCAACGCGGAAGGCCATCTGCCACTGTTGACCCCGATGTCGGAGGTGGCCGGAAGAATGGCGGTGCAGGTTGGGGCTCATTACCTGCAGAAGCCGGAGGGTGGACGCGGAGTGTTGATGGGAGGGGTTCCCGGCGTCTTGCCGGCCAAGGTGGCGATCGTCGGTGGTGGCGTGGTCGGCATCAATTCGATCAAGATGGCAGTCGGTCTGGGCGCGAACGTCGTTGTTCTCGACAAGAATCTTGACCGCCTGCGTTATCTTGATGACATCTTTGGGTCTCTGATCAAGACTCTAGTTTCAAATCCGTACACCGTTCAGGAGGCAATTGCCAATTCCGACCTTGTGATTGGCGCCGTGCTCATTCCCGGGGCGTCCGCGCCGAAGCTTGTGACGCGCGAGATGCTCAAGACCATGCAGCGGGGATCGGTCATCGTCGACGTTGCAGTCGACCAGGGGGGCTGCATCGAAACGACGCGGCCAACGACCCACAGCAACCCGACCTTCTTTGTCGAGGATGTGCTCCACTATTGCGTTGCCAACATGCCGGGTGCGGTACCGCGCACGTCGACCTTCGCACTGACCAATGCAACATTGCCGTACACGCTGAAACTCGCCAACAAGGGCTTTATCGAAGCCATCCGATCAGACCCGGGTCTGTGCGAAGGAGTGAATACTTTCAAGGGCCACATCACCTACAAGGCCGTCGCCGAGTCGCAGGGGCTCGCTTGTCGACCGATTGCTGACCTCATCTGATTCGGGGGGCGAGAAGAGCGGGCTCCTGAGGGGGGGCACGGCTGCGAAATGGCAAAAGGCATCAAGATCATCGAGGTCGACCCGGCGTCGCTTGGCGCCGAACTCGAGCTGCAACCCGGCGATCGCGTCTGGACGGTCAACGGCCGTCGCGTGCGAGACGCACTTGACTTCAAGTTCCTCACGTCGGGTGAGGATGAGATGACCCTCGAGGTAATCAAGGCGAGCGGCGAGGAATGGCAGCTTGAGGTCGAGAAGGACGAAACCGAGCCGTGGGGTATCGATTTCGAGCCGATGACACCGCGACAATGTGGCAATGACTGCATCTTCTGTTTCATTCAGCAGAACCCGACCGGCTCGAGGTCCTCTCTCTGGGTGCGCGACGAGGACGTTCGCTTCTCCTTCATGTATGGCAACTACACGACCCTGACGACGATCACAAAGTCCGAAGTAGAGCGCGTCATCGAGCAGCGATTGACACCGCAGTATGTTTCGGTCCACGCGACCGATCTTGATCTGCGCGCGTATATGCTGGGGATCGACCGGCGTGATGACGTCATCGCGAGGATGCGACATTTCATCGATCACGGGATCGAGGTTCACGCGCAGGTCGTTCTCTGCCCTGGCATCAACGACGGAGCACAGCTTGAGAAAACCATCCGTGATCTGGCCGAACTGCATCCCGGACTGGTCTCAACGGCAATCGTTCCATTGGGGATTACGGACAAGCATAAGTACCGCGACCGCATGACCCCGGTGACGGATGAATACTGCGGCAGGGTCCTCGAGCAGGTGACTCCTTTACAGGCGGAATTGCGCAAGCGGCTTGGGACAGTCTTTGCCTTTCTGGGCGATGAGTTCTACATCCGCGCCGGCCGTCCGATCCCACCGAGAAAACACTACCGTATTGTCCGGTCAAATGGCGCTGAGGCAGATGAAAGCTATCCGCAGATCGAGGATGGGGTTGGCATGGTGCGGAAGTTCTTCGAGGAGCACGCCCGCCGCATGCGACAACTGACGCGACTGCGCAAGAAGGGCGAGTTCTCCGAAGAGTTGGCGCGGCGCATTCATGGGACTGTCGCGACGGGTGAGATATTCTTTCCGATGTTGTCGCAGGCTGTCAGTGAGATCAATACCGGGTTTGGCACGAGGTTGATCCCCGTCGCGGTTGAAAACAAATTCTTTGGTCAGGGAGTGACTGTCGCTGGCCTGCTTTCCGGCGTCGATTTCCTCGCAGCGAGGGAACTGTTTGGGGGAGAGTTTCTCATGGTGCCGGGCGACAGCTACCGGGAGCATGATCTGCGATTCCTCGATGGCATGACGGTTGGAGAGCTGGCGGGCGAACTCGCGCTCCCGGTCAAACGCACCTGGAGCGGGGTGCTCGGACTGCCTCAGCAGCAGAAGGACCGTCAGCTGCCGGTGATGTCACACAACTATGGTTCAGTGATCTCGATAGCGACCTGATGGGGTGCCCAACGGATGCCAAGTGCAGAGGGTTTGCGGGACAAGCTGCTCGAGATGTATGAGGCTCGGGATGCGATTCTCAATCGGATCGATCCTGAGATCGTCAACGTCATAGATATTGACAGGTTTCTGCAGGCCGCGGTCAACGAAGTTGGCCAGCGCCTTGCGGTCGA
>JANNRD010000271.1:0-8524 GCA_031401095.1 Acidobacteriota bacterium | reverse complement strand
TCTTGAGCAGGCCAAAACTCGATGCATTTCTCTCTTCCGCCGGAAGCACCGAAACTGAAACATCCGCGTCTGTTTCGAGATGGCGCTTGAGGAAGGCACGGTAGTCCATCTGGTAGAGGTGATCTCCCGAGAGAATGAGGACGTGCGTCGGATTGAAGTCGTTGATATGCATCATGACCTGCCGAACAGCGTCGGCAGTGCCCTGAAACCAGTTTGGATTGTCCGGCGTTTGCTCGGCCGCGAGGATTTCGACAAAGCCGTCGGAGAAACGGCTGAAACGATACGTTTGCGAAATGTGCCGGTTGAGCGAAGCGGAGTTGAACTGGGTCAGGACATAGATGTGATGAATGTCAGAATTGATGCAGTTCGAGACTGTGATATCAATCAATCGATACTTACCGCCAAGCGGTACTGCCGGTTTGGAACGATGCAGGGTGAGCGGAAAAAGCCGCTTTCCCTGGCCGCCACCCAGGACAAGTGCCAAAATCTCTTGCTTCATCGCCATCGAAACTCCGTCACTGTTGCTATCGGATAGACTCGACCATACTCTGGTTCTGCTCCCATTCCCACTGTCCGGGGCGGATATCTTGATCAGATCTTGATCAGCTTGGCTCGTCAGGCTGACTAAGCTAAGCTGTTGAGGGGCTGAGCATAAGAGAGCACGAGAGCTTTTTCAAGTGAGAGTGCAATAAATGACCGAGCCAAACTTGCATGGTAACGCTTCTGGCGCGCATTGTTCGTTCTCTCCTGCGGTCGCGCGAACGCTGAAGTCGGGCGGAGCGGTCGTCGCTCTTGAATCGACAGTCATCGCTCACGGCCTGCCAGCGCCACACAACCTCGAGACCGCCCTTGGATGCGAAGAAGAGGTGCGCGGGAGCGGTGCCGAACCCGCGACCATCGGGGTTGTGGCTGGCCGCCCCGTGATTGGTCTGGAGAACGAGCAACTTGATGCGATCGCGAACCGCAAGGACGTCGCGAAGGTCAGCCTCTCGAACCTTGGGCAGGTGGTCGCTTCCCGTCGCTGGGGCGCGACAACCGTTGCCGCAACTCTCCATCTCGCTCATTCGGCCGGAATCAGGGTCTTCGCGACCGGTGGTATCGGCGGGGTTCATCGCGGTGCCGCGCAGAGTTTCGATATCTCAGCCGATCTTGCGGCCCTCGCCAGGTATCCGCTGATAGTTGTCTGTGCGGGTGCCAAGGCCATTCTCGACCTCCAGAAGACCGTCGAGGCGCTCGAGACGCTCGGAGTCCCGCTCATCGGCTATCGAACTGACGAACTCCCGGCATTCTACTCGCGCCAGAGCGGTTTGAAGCTTGACGACCGCGCTGATCGGCCGGAGGACGTCGTCGCCCTGGCTCTCGCGCATTGGCAGCTTGGTTGCACCAGTGCCGTGGTAGTTGCTCAGCCAGCCCCTGTTGAGTTTGAGGTTCCTGCCGGCGAGATTCGATCAGCGATCGAACTTGCTGTCGATGCTGCCGGACTTCTCGGTGTGACTGGCAAGCAGGTGACGCCCTTTCTTCTGAACAGCGTCTCTGAATCGATCGGATGGCGGGCGGTTGAGGCCAACATCGCCCTCTTACGCCAGAACGCACGCCTTGCCGGAAGGATTGCGATATCATTAGCCCGGGATGGAGCTCGGGATGGAGCCCGGGATGGAGGTGATCGATGAACATCAAAGAGGTTCGATTTCTGTTTGACTACACCGAGTGGGCAAACCATCTAATTCTCGATGCGGCCTCGAAGTTGAGCGAGGCAGAGATCAGGCGCGACTTCGGTGTCAGCCACAGATCGCTCTATGGGACTCTCGTTCATATGTTGGGCGCTGAATGGATCTGGCTGGAACGCTGGCGAGGAAGCTCACCCAAGACGCTCTGGAGGGAAGAAGACTATCCCACCCTCGACGATCTCCGGTCCCGGTGGAGTCAGGTCGAGTCTGAACGCCACGAGTATCTCGCAGGACTGAGCGACTTCGGTCTTGCCCGCGAACTCAGTTACACGAATACCGAGGGTCACCAGTTGTCGTATTCATTGGTTCGGTTGATGCAGCACGTCGTCAATCATGCGACCTTGCATCGGGGTCAGGTGGTGGCGGTTATTCGTCAGCTTGGGCATGTGCCACCGTCGACGGATATGGTCTTTTTTCTTCCGCACGCGAAGTAGGCAAGGGGGCTGAGCCCGAGCTGGAGCCTGAGACATGAGATTCCTCGTGGCACTCCTTTGGTGCCTGCTGCTGCCAATCCCGCCCACTCCCCAGGACGAGCTTTCACGACTGATTGATGGGCTGCAGGCAAAGTACAAGCGGCTCTCGACCATGAGTGCCGACTTTACACAGGTGTACACAGCACCGCGCGAACGGACGAGACGGGAGAGCGGTCACTTGCTGCTCAAGAAACCCGGCAAGATGCGCTGGGAATATACCAGCCCGGAATCGAAACTCTTTGTCTGCGACGGCAAACTGCTGATTGAATACGTTCCCGCGGAGGGGATCGCGACGCGAACGAGTGTCAGGGAAACAAGCGACCTGCGGGCGCCCTTCATGTTTCTGCTTGGCCGCGGAGACCTGCGCCGCGACTTTCGCCGGATCGAGTGGGCGGCTGAAGCCCCAATCCGCGCCGGGTATCGCGTGCTTCGCCTGACTCCAAAACAGACCCAGGACTTCCGGGAACTACTCGTCGAGGTTGATCCGGCAACACTTCAACTCGCGCGGCTCTCGTTTGTGGACGTAGATGGTGGACGCTCGGACTTTGTCTTTTCGAACGTTCGCGAGAACCTGCCGGCGAGTGATCTCCAGTTCAGGTTCGAGCCGCCCGCAGGTGTCAAGGTGATCGATGGGGAGTGAAGCGGTGTCGCAGCTCGAGCCCGGGAGACTTCACGTCTTCTCTGATTTTGATGGGACGATCACAGACAAGGACACGCTCGTCTTTCTTGCTGAAAACCTCGGCGGCGGACCGGAAATGGTGAGAGCTATCGGGAGGTTGATTCACGAGGACAAGATCAGCCTGCGCGATGGTATCGCCGCCGAGATGCGGAGCATTCGCGCGCCATTTTCTGAGGCGGTCAGATTGCTTCGCGATCAGGTGTCGATCGACCCTGGCTTCCCGATCTTTGCGAAGTGGTGCGCGGCGGAGGGTGTCCCGCTGACGGTTGTCAGCGCCGGATTCCGGGAACTGATAGACCTGTTTCTGCCGGCTGCGGAATATCCTCTGGTCAAAATACTGGCCAACCGGCTGCGGCCAGATGAGAAGTCGGGCTGGCAATGTGAGTTCCGCGACGAGACGCCGTTTGGACACGACAAGTCCAGGGCATTGATCGCTGCCAGAGAGCGTGGATATCATCTTGGCTTTATTGGCGATGGTCTATCTGACCGGGCGCCGGCCGAAGTTGCCGACGAGGTCTTTGCCAAACATAACCTGGCCGAGTACTGCAGCGATCGAGGCATCAGCTTCCGCGCATTCGAGAGATTCGATGAGGTGAGAGAGAACCTCATTGAGCGTTTGAAGCTTTCGTAGACTGGCGCAGTCCAACCCCACACACCATCTCTATTTCCTCTCTGTGCTTCCTCTGTGTCTCCGTGTCTCTGTGGTTCAGGACCGATAACCACAGAGACGCGGAGACACAGAGGAAGCACAGAGAAGAACACACTTGGAATGGAAAGAGAGGCGTGCGCCTGGACAGCGACGGCTATCAGGGGAGTGGCAAACCTGAGGCTGCCGCTTCAAATCGTGATCGGCCAGCGGCGGTTGTGTTTAGCCGCGCGCCAATCTCCTCAGTCAACCTTCCCAGTGTGCGGCGGTCAATCGCGGAGACCGCCAGCGCACCGTGGACTCGACACCGATTCTCGAGTTCCTGCGGTGTCGAAATATCTGCCTTGTTGAGCACCAGCAACTGCGGAATCTGATCAAGTTTCAACTCCTCGAGGATGCGGTTGACCGAGGCAAGCTGACTATCGAATTGTGCGCTCGAAGCATCGATCAAATGAATCAGAAGATCTGACTGCTCCATCTCCTCGAGTGTTGCTTTGAATGCAACCAGCAAATCCTGTGGCAAATCTCGAATAAACCCCACGGTATCGTTGATGATGATCTCCTGATCGTGTGGCAGCCGAAGTCGCCTGCTGGTCGGATCGAGAGTTGCAAACATGCGTTTCTCGGCAACGACATGGCTTGCTGTCAGCGCATTGAGCAGCGTGCTCTTTCCTGCGTTGGTGTAACCGACGATCGAGACGACTGGCAACTCCCGTCTCTGTCGCTGAGCGCGTCTTTGCTGACGACTCGATCGCACCCGGTCCAGCTGGTCTTCGAGGTGCGCGATCCGGTCGCGGACGCGCCGTCGATCGACTTCCAGCTTTGTTTCCCCGGGTCCCCGTCCTCCGATACCTCCCATGAGACGAGACAATTCAGTGCCTGATCCGCTCAACCTCGGCAAGAGGTATTTGAGTTGAGCCAACTCGACCTGAATTCGCCCTTCGCTGGTCTGCGCCCGTTGCGCGAAGATATCGAGAATCAACTGTGACCGGTCGACAATCTTCAGGTCTGTGGCCGCGTTAATTGCGCGGACCTGCGAAGGCGAGAGTTCGCGATCAAAGACGATCATGTCAGCGCCAAGCTGCAATGACCTGATGATGATGTCCTCGAGCTTGCCTTTGCCGACGAGCGTTCTCGAGTCCAGCTCCTTTCGACGCTGGATCATCTCGTCGATGACCACCAGTCCTCCGGAAATCGCCAACTCTTTGAGTTCATCGAGCGATTCGCGCGCTTCGGTGGTTGTCGCTGTTGTGACGCTGACGAGGATTGCCCGATCACGATTGTCGGACGCCCTTCGCGCGCCGCGATTGCGCGCCATTTCGCTCTCAAGCGAGTCGATCAGCTCCAGAAAATCGACGTTCAACTGGCTTGGCGGTGTGGGTTCGAGGAAGCGATAGGCGGATGTTGCGCCGATGGTCGTCTCGCCATCGATTTCGAGGGTGACCGCTGCGGGAAGAAGATGAGCAGCACGCACCAGACCTGGCATTCCCGTGCGAGCGTCAACATCGATCGCAGCCATGAGGTCAAGACGGAGGAGGGCGAGATCGGCAAGATCGTCCTGGTTAAGGTCCTCGCCACGCAGATGGGTGTGAAGGCAGCGAAGACCACTGAAGCGTTGCTCCGCCAGCCTGGCCCTCGCCTGTGCCGGGATGACGATCCGGGTCGCGTCGCCAACGATGACGTGTTGAACGTAACCCCGCCGATCAACGAGGACACCGACCTGACGGCCGATCTCCAACGATATCTCAGTCAATTGGCGGGCAAACTCCGGAGTGATGATCTCGCGAGGTGGCAGGCGACGCTGGTATATCTTCTCGAGCTTTCGTACCTGATTCGGCTTTAATCCCTGTGTCTTGCCTTCGATCTGTGGAATAGCTAAACTCCCTTCAGGAATACGCTACAGGTGGTTTTAGTTCGCTGCGACGGTCATTGAAGCGAGCGATCAACCCTGCGTGCTGATGATGATGCCGCAAAGGGTTCAAGGAGCGCAACCTGATGAGGATCACAATCAGGCTATTGGTCCTGGCAATTGCTTACGGTTGTCTCGCGCCAGTTGCGGCCAATGGCCAGCACCAGCATGACGCGGCACCGTCCAAACCAGCCCAGCCGATCGCCGGGCTCGGTACCCACCACCATCGTGTCTCGACGTCAAATGCCGAAGCCCAGCGCTTTTTTGATCAGGGCTTGAGGCTGATTTATGCGTTCAACCATGAGGAGGCCGCAAAGGCGTTCAGGCGAGCAGCGGAGATTGATCCGACGCTGGCGATGGCCTTCTGGGGCATCGCGCTTGCAGTCGGCCCCAACTATAACGAGCCATCCATCGACCCAGTCAGGATGAAATTGGCCGTCGAAGCCCTGCAGATGGCAAAGACGCTCTCAGATCGTTCGACTGAAACGGAACAGGCCTATATCAGTGCGCTTGCAAAACGGTTCTCGCTCGACCCGGCAACTGATCTGAAGGTTCTCTACCGCGCCTACAAGGATGCAATGGGCGAACTCCATGATCGGTATCCTGACGATCTTGATGCGGCAACGCTCTATGCAGACAGCCTCATGAACCTCACTCCCTGGCAGTTGTGGGACAAGAGCGGGAGGCCGGGAGAGGGAACAGAAGAGATCGTCTCGCTGCTTGAAACCGTACTGGCGCGCGATCCCGATCACCTTGGCGCAAATCACCTCTACATTCACGCCGTGGAGGCGTCGCCTCACCCGGAGAGGGCGTTGACAAGCGCGAAACGTCTGGAATCGGCGGCGCCAGCAGCCGGACACCTCGTCCACATGCCGGGTCATATCTATCTGCGGACCGGCGATTTTGAGGCGTCAGCGAAGACGAATGAAGCCGCTGCGGAGGCTGACAGACTCTATATTCAAAATGCCGGCGCCAAGGGAATGTACGTTGGCATGTATTACAGCCACAATCTGCATTTCCTTGTCGAGTCTTATGGCCGGATGGGGCTTTATCGTGAGGCATTGCGAGCCGCTGAGCAACTGGCAGAGAACGTCCGCACCCACGTCAGGGAGATGCCGATGGTCGAAGGCTTTTTGCCCTCGGTTATGTTTGTTGGGCTGCGTTTTGCACGTTGGGATGATGTCCTCAAGAGTGCGGAGCCAGACAGGAGTTTTTTGCTGACCAGTGCCGTCTGGCGATTTGCTCGCGGTGTCGCGTTTGCGGAGACAGGCCGTCTCAAGGATGCGACGGCCGAGCAGCAGCGCTTTCTCGAACAGACGAAGAACCTCCCTGGTGAGACACCATTTGGACTCAATTCAGCGGCGAGTGTTCTGAAGGTCGCCGAGCACGTGCTCAATGCCCGCCTCGCGTGGGCGAGAGGCGATCGGCAAGTTGCGCTTGCTGCCTGGCGTGATGCGGTTGCTGCCCAGGATGCTCTCAATTATGACGAGCCCCCGGCCTGGTTCTATTCTGTCCGGGAGTCGCTTGGGGCGGCTTTACTGCTGAGCGGGGATGCGCCTGGTGCCGAGGTGGTTTTTCGCGATGACTTGAGGGAGAATCGGCGAAACGGGCGCTCGCTCTTTGGCCTTCTGGAGAGTCTCAAGAAACAGGGCAAGGCCGAGGCAGCCAGCCTGGTCCAGCGAGAGTTCGAGAGGGCGTGGCGGACGGCGGACACAAAACTGCGTTTAGAGGACTTTTAGGTTAGGGAGACTCATGGGCATTGCCAGGAGAACCGTGGTGCGGAGGCTGACCAATTGTCTTGTCGCGGCGGTCTTTGTAGGCTGCTCGTTCCCGGTAGCCTTTACGCAGGCCCCGCAAGCCGGATTCATCAAGGACGAGGTCTATTTTTCCGTGGCGAGAACGATCAACGAACGGACCGACTCCCCGGTCTCGGCGATCGTTGGCGCCCTCGGAGAGGTGATCGAGATTCTGCAGCTGACAACGAGTCCTGAGGGGAAAGTGACGGCCACGATCAAAGAAACGGCGGCGTCAAATGCACGCTCGACCAACAAGACGATTCGATTGACCTTCGTCCCGTCGGGCGAGAAGAACAAGTGGAAATGGGAATCATTTGAAGATAACCGCAAGATGTATGAGGTTGAGAAACTCTTTCCCTACGCCAAAGATCGTCTTGATCCGGCGCGCCAATTGACTGAACGGATGTGGACGAACCTGGTCGACATCATGGTCAAGGAAGGTGATGCTGCGGCGAAAGTCCTCGAGACAGCAAAGTCGATTCTGAAAAGTGACCCTGCACCGCTCTCGCCGGTAATGCAGGCTCGGACCGCATTTGGCGAGGCGGCCAAGGCGACGGACCTTGAAGCTCTCAAGTCGACGCACCGTGATCTTGAGTCGTCGATCGAACCAGTTCTGACATTGGGAGACAATCACCCCGAGCTAAAGTCGAACGACGCCTTTCTTAGACTTCAGGACGAGCTGAGAAACGTCATGAATGTTGTCAAAGTGACTCGCAAGGCTTACCTCGACGCGGTCGAAATCTATAATGACGATATCCGCAGACTACCGGTTGCCCTCGTTGCCTACGGAATGGAGTACACAAAACTGGAGGCGAAGATTCAGCCGGAGTAAACTCAGAGCTTGGGACGGGTGGCGCAACTTTCGGGCTGAATGTGTCGTATAATCAACGAAGTTTTTGAGGAGGAGTAAATGAGCCAAAATCCGTTGGATCCCAACCGCGAGGGCCAGGTGCCGGCAACGACGACGTCGGGTCGCAAGGTGAACGACACAGTGGACGACGTCACCTCGTCCTTCCGCGACTTTGTCAATAAGGTGCCCGAAACCATCAACAAGGCTGTCGAGCGCGCTCTCAATGTGCGCGATTCGACCGTTCTGCTTCGTTTGAACGAGCCGGTCTCCGAATCCGTGGATACTCTGGTGACTGCTGGTGTGTTCAAGAATCGCGCCGAAGCTGCAGCGTTCCTTGTCGAGGAGGGAATCAAAGCTCAGGCACAACTCTTTGGCCGGATTGCGGACAAGCTTGGAGAGATCCAGCGTCTCCGGGATGAGCTTCGACACAGTCTTTCGCCTGAC